>JAGWSK010000432.1 GCA_028869355.1 Alphaproteobacteria bacterium
AAGGTTTCGCTCGAACTCGGCGGCAATGCACCGTTCATCGTATTCGACGACGCCGATCTCGACGCGGCGGTCAAGGGCGCAATGTTGTCGAAATTCCGCAATATGGGCCAGACCTGCGTTTGTGCGAATCGCTTTCTGGTCCAGGACGGCGTCTATGACGCGTTCAGCGAAAAGCTCTCCCGCGCGGTATCGGCGCTCAAAATCGGAAACGGCATGGCGCCGGGAATCGAACAGGGGCCGCTGATCAACATGGCCGCAGTCGAAAAGGTTGAGGAATTGATTGGCGATGCCACCGCCAAAGGCGCGAGGGTCGCGCTGGGAGGCAAGCGCCACGCACTCGGCGGGACATATTTCGAGCCGACAATCATCCGCGATGTCACAACCGACATGGAATTCGCACGGGAAGAGATCTTCGGCCCCGTGGTGACCCTGTTTCGCTTCCATGACGATGAGGAGGCGATCCGGATGGCCAATGATACCGAATATGGCCTCGCCGCCTATTTCTACGCCCGCGATGTGGCCCGCATCTTCCGCGTCATGGAGGGGCTGGAATACGGCATCGTCGGAGTCAATGAGGGCATCATCTCGACCGAGGTCGCGCCCTTCGGCGGGATGAAGGAATCCGGCATGGGCCGCGAAGGATCCAAATACGGCATCGATGATTTTGTCGAAATCAAATATGTCGCGCTTGGTGGGCTCGGCCCGATTTGACGGCGGCGCGTACTGCCGCATTCCACTGACCGCGGCATAACGATAGAATTGGGACCGGTGGATGGCCCAATCAATGACACGCAGCGCTTCCGGCCCCTTCAGACGGGCAATTGATCTACTCGCAGTGTCGTTCGGCCTGCTGGCATTGCTTGCGCAGGCGATTGCACCCGTTTGCCTGACCGGCAGCTTTGCATTGCCGCATGCGAGCAGCGGAAATTCGATCATCATCTGCACGGTGCACGGCTATCGGACAGTCGCGCTCGATGGCAACGGCCAACCCACTGCACCCAAACCGGACAACGGCGGGGACACGCAGTGCCCGATGTGTGCGGCGGCACATATCACACCGGTTCTTGTTCCGCTCGCCACGCTGCTGCTTGTCATTCTGATCCTGGATAGGGCCGAGACGTTTTCTGTCGTAACGCCACCAACGCGGCGGCGCGCTTATTCAATCTTTATCTCCCGGGGACCGCCGGCTGCTCGCGCAGCATTTTAGTAAGGAGCGGACGCTTCTCGCGAAGCGCAGTTATTGGCCGGGGTGATTTCAATGAATGTTCGAATTGTGGGCGTTGGCCTTGCAGCCAGCGCTGTATGCCTGTCCAGCTACTCGATCAGTGCAAACGCGCATGGATTTGCCGGTGCAAGGTTTTTTCCCGCAACACTGATGACCGATGATCCGTTCGTTGCCGACGAGTGGAGTTTTCCGACAATTACATGGTCCAAAGACGCGGATGGTGTCGCCGGCACGACCGCTTCCATGGACATTGCGAAAAGGATCACGAGCAATATCGCCGTGGAGGTTGCCGCGACCTGGATGGAGCTGCGGCCACCGTCCGGTCCTGCCATGGAAGGCTTTGATAATCTGTCGCTCGGCGCCAAATACCTGCTTTCGGTCGATCCGGCGCATGAGACGATCTTCGCGATTGGCGGGGATGTGGATATCGGCGGCACCGGCGCCAGGCGGGTCGGCGCCGACAGCTTCAGCACGATCACCCCGACATTTTACTTCGGCAAGGGATTTGGTGACATTGCTCCGGCAAGCAGCTTGCTGCGGCCGATTGCGGTCACCGGCACCATCGGAGTCGGCCTGCCGACGGCGGCACGCGCGCCGGGTGGGCCGAATGATACCCTGCAATTCGGACTCGCTTTGGAGTACAGCCTGACCTATCTGCAGACCCAGGTTGTCGATGCCGGGCTGCGGCCGCCATTCGACCGCATGATTCCCGTGGTCGAGTTCTCGCTGCAGAAACCGCTCGACGAAGTAAGCCAAAAGATTACGGGGAACATCAGTCCCGGCGTGCTTTGGGCGGGTCAATATATGCAGTTTGGCGCCGAGGCGCTGTTGCCGGTGAACCGCGCATCGGGTCGAACCGTTGGATTCATTGCGCAGTTGCACCTTTTTATCGACGATATCTTCCCTCAGACGGTGGGTCGCCCACTCTTTGGAGCATGATCATGCGCCAGATGCTTGCGGTTATGATGATATGTTTTGTCGCGACAGCCAAACAGGCCGATGCGCATGCCTTTCTGGTGAAGGCCCTGCCCGCCGTTGGTTCGGCGGTCGCACCCGGCGCTACTGAGCTGAAGCTGGATTTCAGTGAGGCAGTGGAACTAGTGTTGTCCGGGGTCGACATGACGAATTCCAGCGGTGCCGCGATTCCGTTGGCGCATCTCGCTTTTGGCGATTCGGCACGTCGCGAGCTGGTGGCCGGTTTGCCGATGTTGATGCCGGGCAATTATCGCGTCAAATGGCACGTTGTCTCTGCCGATACGCACCGTACGGAAGGATCGTTTACATTCACGGTGAAGTAGTAAAAATGTTTGATGCGCCGGTGGGCGATTTTCCATTCGAGGTATTGAATTGATTCCGCGTTACGCACGTCCCGAAATGACCGCCATCTGGTCGGCGGAAAGCAAATACCGCATCTGGTTTGAGATCGAGGCGCATGCCGCCGATGCGATGGCCGAACTGGGGATCATTCCGAAGGCTGCGGCGCGCATCATCTGGGAAAAGGGGCGCAATGCGCGTTTCGATGTCGAGCGAATTGACGCCATCGAACGCGAGGTGAAGCACGATGTCATCGCCTTTCTGACGCATCTCGCCGAGATCGTCGGTCCCGAAGCACGTTTTGTGCATCAGGGGATGACATCCTCCGATGTTCTGGACACGACATTGGCGGTGCAGCTTTCGCGCGCTGCGGACATTCTGATTGCCGATATCGATGCGCTACGCGTGGCGCTGAAGCGGCGCGCTTTTGAGCACAAACACACGCCGGTGATCGGCCGCAGCCATGGCATTCATGCAGAACCGACGACATTCGGATTGAAGCTGGCCGGGTTTTACGCGGAGTTTTCGCGCGGCCGCGAAAGGTTGATCGCGGCGCGAAAGGAAATCGCGGTTGCGGCGATCTCCGGCGCGGTCGGCACTTACGCCAATGTCGATCCGGTGATCGAAGCGCATGTCGCGCGGGCGATGGGACTGGAAGCCGAGACGATTTCCACCCAGGTCATTCCGCGCGACCGGCACGCAATGTTCTTCGCCACGCTCGCGGTGATCGCGAGCTCGATCGAACGGCTGGCCACCGAAATCCGCCATCTGCAGCGTTCGGAAGTGATGGAGGCCGAAGAATATTTCTCGGAGAAGCAGAAGGGCTCTTCGGCCATGCCGCACAAGCGCAATCCGGTGCTGTCGGAGAATCTCGCCGGGCTATCGCGGATGGTGCGCGCCTATGCCATGCCGGCGCTGGAAGATGTCGCGCTGTGGCACGAGCGCGATATCTCCCATTCGTCGGTGGAGCGCTATATCGGCCCGGACGCAACCATCACGCTGGACTTCGCGCTGATGCGGGCGGCCAATTTGATAGACAAACTGGTTGTCTATCCGGAGCGCATGCAGGCCAATCTCGATCGCGCCGCGGGACTGCTGTCGAGCGGGCGGGTTCTTCTGGCGCTGACGCAAAAGGGAATGGCGCGGGAAGATGCCTACCGGCTGGTGCAGGAGAACGCGATGCGCGCGTGGCGCGGTGAGGGCCAGTTGCTCGACTTGTTGAAGGCCAATCCGGCAGTGGCGCGCCTCTTAACTGCTGAAGAGCTGCAAGAGCAATTCGACCTCGGTTATCACCTGAAGCATGTCGACCGCATTTTCGAGCGCGTGTTCGGCTCCACAAAGATTTCGCCATAGCCATTTCAATTGGCTATGCGCGCTGCCGCGCCAGTGGCCTCCGTACGCTCCTTCGGCCGTAGAACAAGACTGGACAGGACCGGCAGCACCAGGAGGGTCAGCGCAGTCGATGAGACGATGCCGCCGATCACCACCGTGGCGAGCGGTTTTTGCACTTCGGCGCCGGTGCCGGTTGCGATCGCCATGGGGACGAAGCCGAGAGATGCCACCAGAGCCGTCATCACAACCGGCCGCACGCGTTCAAGGGCGCCGGAAACAATCGCGGTGAGCGGTTGCTGGCCGCTCACCAGTTCGCGCCGGATCGCATTCATCAGCACAAGGCCGTTGAGAACAGCGACGCCCGAAACGGCGATAAATCCAACCGCGGCGGAAACCGAAAAAGGAATTCCGCGGGCTGCAATCGCAAACACCCCGCCGGCCAGCGCCAGTGGAACGGCCGAGAAAACGGCGGCCGCCAGCGCGGCGCTCTCGAGCGCGGCGTAAAGGACCGCGAAAATCAAAATCATGCAAATGGGAACGACGAATTCCAGGCGCTGGACCGCCTCTTGAAGATTGGCGAATTGTCCACCCCATTCGATCCAATATCCCGGAGGGATCCGCACGTTACTGTCTACGGCCGCTCGTGCCTCGTCGGCGAAAGAGCCAATATCCCGGCCACGGACATTCGCGTCCACGATGATGCGGCGCTTGCCATTCTCGCGGCTGATTTCATTCAGCCCTTGCGAATAGCCGAACGACGTGACCTGACGCAGCGCCACGGAGCTGCGCGTCGGGCCGTTGCCCGGCGGCAGGCCGACCGGCAAAGCGCCCAGTGAATCCACATCATTGCGCTGCGATTCCGGAACACGAACCACGATGTCGTAGCGGCGGTCGCCCATGAAGAGCTGTCCCGCGGGCCGGCCGCCGATCGCCGCCGAAACCGTATTGGCGATATCTTCCATGGTCAGGCCGTAGCGCGCCGCCGCATTGCGGTCGATATTGACATCGAAACTGGTCGCGCCCTCGGTCTGGGCAATCCGGACATCGGCGGCGCCGCGAATTTTCGCCAGGACCGAGGCGATGCGGCGCGCGGTCGCCCCCATGACGTCGAGATCATCGCCGTACACGGCTACCGCCATGTCGCTGCGAACCCCGCTGATGAGTTCGTTGAAGCGCATTTGGACCGGCTGCGTCATCTCATAATAATTTCCGACGATCGGCGCCGTGACCTGCCGAATTCGCTTCAGTACGTCCTCCTTGGTACGTACGCCGGCCGGCCATTGGTCCTTTGGCCTCAACATGACGTAATTGTCCGACTGATTGGGCGGCATGGCGTCGAACACCAGATTGGCGGTGCCGGCTTTCGAGAAAACCAGGCCGACTTCGGGAAGGCGGAGCAGGGCGCGCTCGACCCGAAAGTCGATGCCCTTTGATTGTTCCATCGAGATCGACGGAATCCGCACCGCGGCCAGATCCACGTTGATTTCATCGAGCGTGGGAATGAACACGCGGCCAAGCGAAAGGAACGCCACCACCGCGCCGGCCGAAATCCCGATGGCGCCGGCGATGATTGCAAAAGGATGCGCCAATGCTGTGCGCAATACCGGCGCGTAAGCGGTCTGCAGAATGCGAATGACGCCAGCGCCGGATTGACCCGGGTTGTTCCGGGTCAGAAGCGCCGCCGCCATCGCGGGCACGAATGTCAGCGACAGGACAAATCCCGATGCCAGTGCCAGCATCAGCGTGATGACCATCGGGGAAAACATCTTGCTTTCGATGCCCTGAAACGAGAGACAGGGAACAAACACGAGGAAGATCACGAGCTGTCCGTAAACCGTGGGGCGGATCATCTCCCGCGATGCATCGGCAGCGGCGGCAAGGCGGTCATCGAGCGTGAGCGCGCGATCTCCCCGTTTGTTCGCTTCGGCAATGCGGCGCAACGTGTTTTCGACAATGATGATGGCCCCATCGATGATCAGGCCGAAATCCAGCGCGCCCAGGCTCATAAGATTGGCGGGAACGCCAAGCGCATTCATGCCCGCGGCGGCCATGACGAATGAAAGCGGGATAACCAGAGTCGCAATGGTCGCGGCACGGAAATTTCCCAGCAGCACAAGAAGGGTCGCAATCACCAGCAACGCGCCAATCGCGAGATTTTCCGTAACTGTTGTGATTGTCGCGTTCACCAGTTGCGAGCGGTCGAGCAGAATGTTTGCTGTGATACCGGGCGGCAGGTTCTTGCGAATCTCCAGGAATTTTTCGCGCGCGGCGGTCGCAACCGTCCGGCTGTTTTCGCCGGTCAGCATCAAAACCGTGCCGGTCACGACCTCGCGGCCGTTCTTGCTCGCCGCTCCGGTCCGGAATTCGCCTCCGATCCGGACGTCGGCGATATCCCGCACTGTAATCGGGACGTTGTTGCGCGTTGCGACAACGGCACGGATCAACTCGTCAATCGAGTGAATTCGTGCATCGGCGTGCACAACATAGGTCTCACCGGCGTGCTGGATATAATTTGCACCAATCGCCAGATTGGCGGCTTCCAGTGCTTTTGCGACATCACTGTAAGTCAGTCCGTATGCCGCGAGTTTCGTTGGGTCAGGCGCGACGACATATTGTTTTTCATAACCGCCAAGCGAATCGACGTCGGCGACTCCGGGAACCGTCTTAAGCTGTGGACGGATGATCCAGTCCTGGATTGTCCGCAGATAACCAAGCTGCGCAATCTCGCCCCTCAGAACTTCGCCTTCGTCGCTGATATAGGAGCCGTCTTTCTGCCATCCCGGCTGGCCATCGCGCGAAGCCGCGCCGGGCGCGTTGGGGCCGGTGTATTCAATGCTGTACATGAAGATTTCGCCGAGGCCGGTCGACACCGGCCCGAGTTGCGGTTCGATACCCGGCGGCAGGCTGGATTTTGCCTGCTCAAGGCGTTCGGCGACCTGCTGACGCATGAAGTAAAGATTCGCATCGTCACGGAAAATCGCCGTCACCTGCCCGTATCCGTTGCGCGAAAACGAGCGTGTGCTTTGCACCCCGGCCAAACCCGCCAGCGCAGTTTCGACCGGATAGGTGATGCGCTTTTCAATCTCTTCCGGGCCGAGCTCCGGCGCGGCGTAGTTGATCATCACCTGCTTGTTGGTGATGTCCGGAAGCGCGTCGAGCGGCAGTTTCGTGAGCTGGTACACCCCGTATCCGGCGGCGATGAGCGTCAGGAACAGCACCGCCCAGCGGTCGCGGATCGCAAACGACACCAGTGCGGCGATCATTCGTCTTCTCCTGCGCCTTTGCCGAGTTCCGCCTTGAGCAGGAAGGCATTCGCGGTTGCGATGGTTTCGCCTGGATTGAGTCCCGAGGTGATCGAATCCATGCCCGCGCTGCGGGCGCCGACGACCACCGGCCGGATGCTGAATCCCGCCTGCGTGCGCACGAAGACAACGCTGCGTCCATTCACGTTCTGAATCGCCTCGTCGGGAACCACGGCGCCATAATTCGCGGCATTCCGGGGCATGATCTCCGCCTGCACGAGTTCGCCCGGTGTGAGGACCGTTATGGGCGACACCGGGTCGAGGACCACATTCGCGGTCCTTGTCTGTTCGTTGACGGTCGGACTGACGGACCGCACAACGGCATCCGCCGTCACCCCCGCCCGCGTGGTGACCCTGGCGCGATCGCCGGCGCGGATTCGCTGCGCATCCTGCACCGTGACCGCGGCATCAATATCGATATATTTTGGATCCGAAACGCGGAAGAGCTCCGTTTCCGCCCTTACATACTGGCCAAGTTCGGCCGTCCGCGATGTGATCATACCGCCGACGGGAGTGGTCACGGCAACGGTCCTTCCGTCCGGTCGCACATGCGCGGCGTCGGCGGCGGCGCTCGCACGCCGCGTCTCGGCTTCGGCGGCCTCGACATCTGCCTGGGCGCGCTCCATGTCCTGCCGCGGCGTGACCATCTGTTCGTACAAGGATGTTTCCCGCTGCAGAATCGATCGGGCGAGAGTCAGATGGCTTTCCGCGACATCGCGGGCCGCTGCGAGCGCCGCAGCGTCGGGGCTTTCGACAAGCGCAAGCGTGTCGCCCGCCTGCACGCGATCGCCCAGCCGGTTGTTGATCTGCACAACCGTGCCGGGCACATGGGCCGTCAGCATGCCTTCGCCGCGGATTTCCGCATCGACCATCGCCGGTGCAATGACGGATGTACTGAGGTCTCCAGGACGCACTTCTTCGGTTTTGATCCCCGCGGCGGCGACATCGGCCGGACTCATTGTCAGCGAATTGGATCGGGTCTCTATCTGGTCCGATTTCGGCCCGACCGGCGCCTCTTCGGCCGGCCTGCCCGTACGGGCCGCGAAATATCCGCCGGCGGCGCCGGTCACGACCGCCACCGCGAGCAAAAGCGCCTGCGCGCTCGGGCTGTTGTTCCTCATGGCGTTGCTCCAAATGGAATTTGCCCCGAAATCCGGCTGAGATCGGCTTCGGCGCGGATTCGCGCCACTTGCGCATCGAGTTCGCGCAACTGCGCCTCGGTGAGATTGCGCCGCGCCGTCAGGACTTCGATGAGTGGTGTTCGCCCCGCGTCGTAACCCGTTCGCGACAGCCGATACGCGGTATCGGCGGCGGATGCGGCCTGCTGCGCCGCGCGCAGACCTGTATCCGCGGCATTGGCTTGCGTTACGGCCGAGGTCCAACCGGCCTCTGTGATAGCGCGCGCGCCGGACAGCCTCGCATCGGCGCCATCGAGTTCGGCAAGCGCTGCTGCAATGTTGCCGCTGTTGTCGTCAAACAACGGCAGCGGGATGGTGATACCGGCCACGACCAAAGGCGAATTGAAGCCCGCGATCCGGCGCACACCCAAAGTCGCGGTGACAGTCGGCGCCGGCCGGGTGCGTTCCACTTCAACCCGCCGTGCCGCGGCTTGCCTTTGGGCTTCGGCGGCCGCAACCGCTGGAAACTGCTGCGGTGGGGCAATCACGCGCTGCCCCAATCTGGCGGCCATCGGCAGCAAAAATGGTGGAACGCCGCTGTAGGGTTGCGGCGAAGCGACCAGAGCGGAAAGATTCGCGAGCGCCGCCTGAAGTCCGGCGCGTGCTCCCTCCAGGTCGGACCGCGCGGATTCGAGTGCGGAATTCGCCTGGACGGCACGCAGTTCGGCTTCCCTGCCGGCATTCACCAGCGCCTGCGCCGCCCGCAGATCTTCCGCTGCCGAGTCAAGAGCGGTTTGATAAAGATCGACGCGCGCCTGCGCCGCTTCTGCCACTGCGTAATCGACAGCGAGATCGTAAGCGAATGTCAGCTTTTCGAGCTGTCCTGCGGCCGCCGCAGAATCGACGTCGGCAATTCCCGCCGCGATCCTGGCACTTCGCTTGCCGCCGAACTCGATCGGCTCGGCGACCGACAGCGTATCCTGCTGAGCGGAAAAACCGGATGCCGTGCCGCTGCCGAGATTCTCCGAATAAAAATTGATCGAAGGATTGGGCAGCACTCCGGCCTGATCGCGCCGGCCCTCCGCCGCGCGCGTGCTGGCTTCGATCTCGCGCAGGCGCGGCGCCATCAATTCGGCCTGCTGAAGCAGTAGAGGGTAGGGCGGCGCGGGCTCGCCACGTGCTTCCGTCAGACCCAGGCCAGGCAGTGCAATCATGGCGATTGCGCAGCCGAATGCGGGCGAACGCAATCGCTTGAGCAAGTGTCGCCGGATGCCATGTGGCGATACCGGACGCGGACGCGCGCAGGCGCCCGTCTGGACATGCGTGATCATGTGTTCCTCGAAAACGACGGCTGACGCGCGCAGGCTCGCGCCTGCGCACAGACTTCAGACGCGAATTTCGGGAAGATGTTTGGGGGGATGGTCGGGGCCGAGCGGCCTGACGCTGGTGAACGCAGCCGGGATGATCACGCAGCGCAACTCAATTGTTGCGCAGTCCAGCAGCACGAAAACCTGTGGGGCGAGAAACATGATCGCCGCATCACCATGATGATGCATCAACGGATCATGATGCGTGCTGTTATCGTCGGTGCAGAGGCCGAGATCGCCGGTGCAATATTCGACATCACCGGCGAGTGGATTGGGAAAATGCACGATGTGGCGAGCATGGTCCAGATGGTCCATCACACCGATATAAGTCTGAAAGGACAACATCACGGAGAGCACCATGCAGAGCATGGCGGTTGCGTTGCGCATCGCAATGAACACGCGCGATCTCACCGGGGTCCTCGCCAGGTGCGACGACAGCCGCAATGGTAGCACCTTACGGAGCCGGCTGGAACAAGGGTTTTTTACCGGAGCCATTCCACCCTGTCCCCACACTCCCGCTTCCCGCGTTCTGGTCGGTCCATTTCCTCAGGCTCGTGCTTGAACGAGGGGGGCAAATTCATAACCGATATGATTCCTCAATTCTCTTATGTGAATTTGCCAGTTGACCCGAATACTGATCGCTCCAACGACGATGGACAAAATCAGAACCAGGATCAGGGGGCCCAGACGAAGTTTTCCATTCCGGTTTTTCATCGGAATCTCCGCAGTGGAGCTCAAGCAGATTGATCTTTTGGTGTCGTCATTGGCGGGCTCATTACGCGAACCCGTTAAAAGGTCTTCTCCAGACCGAAGAAGAAGCCTCGGCGCGGACCCCATTGCGGCGCGCCGACACCGACACCGGTGCCGTTGCGGATCTGGTATTTGATGTCGAAGACGTTGATCACGTCGAAACGCGCGATCAGTCCGCCCGCAATATCGAAGCTGTGCTGCAGCCCCACATTGGTTTGCGTGTAGTAGGGAAGATGCGCTCCGTTCGGAATTGTCGAACCGTCGGGCAGCGTTAGCGAGGCGCGTAGTCCGGAGCCAGCCAGGATGTCTGCGCTGATCCGTGTACCGTCGTAAAGCCAGGACACGCCGCCTGAAGCAGTGAAATGCTGTTCGTGATCGAGATCGATGAAGTGGGTGGCAATATAGGCGAGATCATCCGGTGAGAAATTGAACTCGCTGCTGACGATCTGCTTTCCGATAGCGTGCTGCAGGGCAAAATTGGCATAAGCAGTGAAGGTCGGGGATGTGTAATTTGTCGTCAGTTCGGCGCCATATTGCCGCCCATCCTTGTAATTGAACGGCGTCAGGATGATGGGCGCGCCGAATTGGCCCTCATCGATCAGGTCGTGATCGAATTTGGCATAGGTGTCCAAACCAACCGTCAGGCCGGGAATTATGATCTGGTTCGCACCGACATCGTAGTAATTGGCGCGCTCCACAACCGGCGTGTCGTCCTGGGTGACCGATGGCGCCGCGGTCGTATTGACGAATTTGGAGACGGTGACATTGTTGATCTGCTCAAACGGCGGTGGCGTCAGGTATTTGGCGTAGCCGGCGTGCAGTATTGTGCCCATGAAGGGTTGCCATACGGCATTGACACGCGGCTCGATCATGCTTCCGCTGGTAAAGGCCTGAACCTCGTCATAACGGAAGCCGTAATTGAGCGTGAAGGTCTCGAAGACCTTCCACTCATCCTGAAGATAGAAGCTGTAGATTTTCTCGGTCTTTCCGTAATTGTCGATGATGGTCTGCGGAACATCCGTGGTCTGAACTCCGTTCGCATCGGCGGGAAGAACCTGGGAGGAAGTCTTGCTGATTCCGTGGTCATCCTGGATGTAAAAGCCCGCGCGAATGGTGTGATCCTGGATCACATGAAACGCGCTGTCCGTCTGCCAGGCATAGGCGAGATTGCTTTTGAATGCCGTTTGGGCAATTCCGTTGTAGAGCAGGTCGCCGAGTGGATCGGGTGTAAAGCTGAGGCTGGAATAACGCGCAATCAGCGACGTCTGGACATCGAACAAATCCTGCGAATGCTGAAAACTGACGATCCCGAAATGGGTGATCTCGGACTGGGTTTCGTTGAGATTCTCACTGGGAAAGCCGGTTTGGCCGTTAACCGTCAGGCCGAGTGACGGGCTCAATCCGACCTGGTTGGGAATCTGGAAATTGTCATGCGATGTCCCGATCAGCAGCGAGACGCGATCGGCGGGATCGAGAAAGTCCTCAAGCATGGCGAAGCCATGGTATTGGTTCGTCTTGTCATGTTGCGGTGTTGAACTGCCGTCCGGGGATTCAATACCCAGCAGGTCGTGCAGGTAATCGCCGGAAACGAAGTAAGTGAGATTTCCGGAAGTCCCGCCATATTCCACGCTTGGGTTGTAGGTCGAGTGGCTGCCGCCGTAGATCGAGATATCGCCGCCGGTATCGAGGGCGCCGCTTTTGGTCGTGATGTCGATGACTCCTGCGTTGCGCAAACCAAATTCTGCCGGCAACGCGCCGGTCAGCAGTTTCATGGAATCGATCAGGCGCGGACTCAGCGTCTGTCCGAAGACACTGATTCCTTCCGGCAGGATGATGCCATCGATACGGTATTGGATTTCGGCGTGTTCGCCGCGCACATGGAACTGGCCGAATGAATCCTGCGCCACGTCCGGCGCCTGCAGGATTACCTGGTTCAGCAGCGTGTTGTCGCCACCGGGCACGGATTGGATCGCCACTTCACCAATGCTGTAGGTCGAAGCGCCGATGTCGGTTTCGATTCCGTTGCGGGCTGCGTTGAGTTGTTGGGCGGTGATTGTGATTGTCTCGGGCATCGCCGGTCCAATGCCCTGCTGGCCGCCGACGGGTGCGCCGCCCTTAATTTGTGCTGCAGCCGGCGTCAATACGGCGACCACTGCGCCGAGCGCAGTGGTGACGAGAAGAATGGACTTATTCATATTGGATATCCCCTTAGCCCGCCGCCGCACGTGACGACGGCTGGAGCCGCTCAGTTCGTTTTTTCGGAAGAAAATGAACGATGAGCCGGCAACCGGCTCATCCGGTCAGGCGTGAGCGGATTCGGGCGGGGGTGCGCGGCCGAACCAGGGGTGCGAAATATATTGGCGGGGTTCGCTGAATTCGAAAGTGAAAGACGACTCGCCGATGCTGGCCGTCGGCGGCAGAATGGCAATTTGCACCGAGTGCAGATATCCACCCGCATGGGCGAATTCCTGGCACAGTGGGCAATTTGACGGATCGTCCTTGATCGGAAACTTGTCCGGGTGATGAACCCGGCCGGTATTCGCGCCGTCTGCGGTAACGCCCGCCGCCGAATTGATTCCGGGCCAGGCGCCATCACCATGGATGTGAGTCTGGACGACGAAGAGCTGGAGCGTCAGCGCCAGCAGCGCCGCAATCAGTGCCGCCGGGTTGAATGTTCGAAGATGACCCGGTCCGCGGCGCGAAAGCCGCAAATTCAGACGCCTTGCGTGGCGATTGTCGGTCATCCCCAGCCGACCCGATCCCATATCTCGAACACGGCAACGATAAAGGCAATTTCCCAGAAGCCAAGCCTAAAGTGAAAATGCCCTGCGATTAAGTCGCAATCTTACCCTGCGGTTGCATGTTCGCCATTACGGCACATTAAAGTGCAAGCTGGCGAAACTGGATTATAGTGTCGTTGTCAGCACAGAGGCTGGGGTCGGATTGGCGGCCGCGTCGTACGGGCCGGAGCTGACATCATGTGATTCTTGATTTGAACGGACCGGATTCAACCGGCGCACAGGAGACAGGAATGAGCGACGTCGCCAGGCGAAATGTCGTGGGATCGGGAATTATCGAACCGGCCTACGGCGTTCTGCATAAGACCTTTCATTGGGTGGTGTTCGGGCTGATCGCCGCCCAATATGTGGTCGGATCGGTCATGCCGCATATCGGAAAGAACACGGAGAATGTCACCTGGGTGCATTGGCACCTGATCATCGGTGCGGCGATCCTGTTCTTTGTCTTCTGGCGGTTGGTTTGGAAGCTGATGCGGCCGGTGCCGATGCTGTCCGAACTACCGCCCTGGCAGGCGAAGCTCGCAAGCTTCACGCATATGGGGATTTACGTCCTGATCTTCGCCATGTGCATTCTGGGTTGGGCCGCGGCGAATTATCGTGGTTGGAACATCTGGCTGTTCGGTGCGGTGCCGCTGCCGGACCTCGCCGCGAAAAACACACCCTGGGCGCACACCGCCGGAGACATCCACGACTGGCTGCTATACGTGCTTGCCGCCGTGCTCCTGTTCCACATCGGCGCCGCGCTCTACCACTATTTTTTCCTGCGCGACCGCGTGCTGCAGCGCATGCTGCCCCACTGAGGAGCGAGCAGCGAGGAACGAGAAGCGAGGGATTTCGGGTGGTTTAAGCGCCGCAATTTTCCTCCCCTGTTTAACCCGAGGGAATCTCGTTCCCCGCTTCTCTCTCCTCGCTTCTACTGTTCGACTTCCGCCTTGGCCGAAGCCAGCAAATCCTCCATTTGCCGGCGGATCATATGGTCCGACATTTTCACCGAATGGGCATCGAAATCCCGGCGGATGCGGCTGAAAATCGCCGTGTCCGTCGCGGTTATGATTTGCGCCGCATAGGCATCCGCCTCGGCGGCGGTCATCCCCATCTGCTGGGCCGCCCAGTGGCCAAGCGCCCGGTTCCGGCGCGAATAAACGCGAAATCGCAACTCTTCGTCGTGCGCCCACTTGGCCTCGTAGCCCTTCTCGCGGTCGCTGAACGAATCACTCATCGGATATCCCTGCTGAAATCAGTGTCCTGACCCCCAGATTAGCCAAACCTCGGCGGTTGTGCGACTTTCCTCTCTTCTGTGAATCCGGCCCACGACGCATTGCCCCGACGCCCGGCCATCCGCTAAGTTTCCCGGACCACGGGGCTGACCTCTTTGGCGGCCCCGTTGCCATTTCGTTTGGGCAAGTCCGCCATCTTTCGTGCCGGTACCGCCCATCGAGCCGCAGCCGCGGAAGGTAGGATTTCCATGAAACGGCGACGCACCATCTATGAGGGCAAAGCCAAAATTCTCTACGAGGGGCCCGAACCGGGCACCCTGGTGCAATATTTCAAGGACGATACAACCGCCTTTGATGCCAAAAAGCGCGCCGTGCTTGAGGGCAAGGGCGTCCTGAACAATCGCATCTCCGAATATCTGATGATGCAATTGCAGGCGATCGGAGTGCCGACGCATTTCGTCCGCCGGCTCAATATGCGCGAACAGTTGATCAAGGAAGTGGAGATCATCCCGCTGGAAGTGGTGGCTCGCAACGTTGCCGCCGGGTCGCTGTCGGCGCGGCTCGGAATTCAGGAGGGGCAGCCTTTGCCCCGGTCGATCATCGAATATTATTACAAGAACGATCAGCTTCACGATCCTTGGGTATCGGAAGAGCACATCACGGCGTTCGGCTGGGCGAGCCCGCAGGACCTCGACGACATTGTGAACCTGACGATCCGGATCAACGATTTCCTGTCGGGCCTGTTTCTTGGCGTCGGTATCAAGCTCGTCGATTTCAAGCTCGAATTCGGACGGTTGTGGGAAAATGAATTCATGCGAATCGTGCTCGCCGACGAGATCAGTCCGGACTCATGCCGCTTGTGGGACATCCAGACCAACGAAAAACTCGACAAGGACCGTTTCCGCCGTGATCTCGGTGGCGTGACGGAAGCCTATTCGGAAGTCGCGAAACGTCTTGGCATTCTTCCCGAATCGGCGCAGGGCTCCGGCGGGCCGGTGCTGGTGCGATGAGAGCACGCGTGTTTGTGACACTGAAGCCGGGAGTGCTCGATCCGCAGGGAAAAGCAATCGGGCACGCTTTGAACAGCCTCGGCTTTAAATCGGTCGGAGATGTGAGGCAGGGCAAAGTGATCGATCTGGAGCTGGCGGAAACCGATCGCGAAAAAGCCTCCGCGAGCCTGCGGGATATGTGCGAGAAGCTGCTCGCCAATACAGTGATTGAAAAATATGACATCGAGTTGCGATCCTGACCTGATCACCCGATGAAGTGCGCCGTCATTGTGTTTCCTGCCTCGAATTGCGACCGCGATGCGCATGACGCGATCATGCATGTGACCGGAACGCCACCGCAGATGGTTTGGCATGGCGACAGCGAGGTTCCGGACGTCGACCTGATCGTGCTGCCCGGCGGTTTCTCCTACGGCGATTACCTGCGATGCGGTGCAATGGCCGCACATTCCCGCATCATGACGGACATCAGGCGCAAAGCCGGGGAGGGAGTTGCAGTACTGGGAATTTGCAACGGCTTTCAAATTCTCACCGAAGCCGGTCTGCTGCCCGGCACGCTGATGCGCAACGCCGGGCTGAAATTCGTCTGCCGGCCGGTTGAACTGGTGGTGGACGAATCCCAATCGCTATTCACGCGCAATTATTCCAGGGGAGAACGCGTGACCTTTCCCGTGGCGCATGGCGAAGGCAATTATTTCGCGAGCGACGATGTTCTCGACCGTCTGGAGGCCGAAGGCCGGGTCGCATTCCGTTACGCCGAAGGCGAAAACCCGAATGGATCGGCGCGCAATATTGCAGGCATCCTGAATGAAAAGCGCAATGTGCTGGGGTTGATGCCGCATCCCGAGCGCGCCTGCGACCCGCTTCTGGGATCGGTTTCGGGCCGTGCAATGTTCCAAAGCCTGCTCGAAAAGCTGTCGTGACAAAGATGGGTGTCATTCCCGGCGAGCATCGCGTAGCGATGCGAGGGATCGAGGGCGTCGCAAATCGCCAAAGGGGATTTGCAGCCCGAGCAACCCATCCGCGCCGCGTCTGCGGCGCGAAAAGAATCATTCAGCACGCGGACGTCGGAGCATAAAAACGATGATCCCCAACAACATCGCGGCACATGGTCTGTCAGCCGATGAATATGCGCGAATTCAGCAATTGCTTGGCCGCGATCCCAATCTCGTCGAGCTCGGCATTTTCTCGGTGATGTGGAGCGAGCACTGTTCCTACAAATCCACCCGCGCGCATTTGCGGCGGCTGCCGGTCACGGGGCCGCAGGTGATTCAGGGCCCCGGCGAAAATGCCGGTGTTGTCGATATCGGCGATGGGGATGTCGTGGTGTTCAAGATGGAAAGCCACAACCATCCGTCATTCATCGAACCCTATCAGGGTGCAGCGACCGGCGTCGGCGGGATCATGCGCGATGTGTTCACCATGGGTGCGCGCCCCGTGGCGATGATGAATGCGCTGCGCTTTGGCGCGCCCGATCACGAGAAAACGCGACATCTCGTCAGCGGCGTGGTTGCCGGTATCGGCGGTTACGGCAATTGCATGGGCGTGCCGACGGTGGGCGGCGAGGTGAATTTTCATTCTGCCTATAACGGCAACATTCTCGTCAACGCGATGTGCGTTGGTCTCGCGCGCCGCGACCGCATCTTCAAATCGGCGGCGAAAGGCATAGGCAATCCGGTCGTCTATGTCGGATCCAAAACCGGACGTGACGGGATTCACGGCGCCACCATGGCTTCTGCCGAATTCAGCGAGGATTCCGAAGAAAAGCGTCCGACCGTTCAGGTTGGCGATCCGTTTACGGAGAAATTGCTTCTCGAAGCCTGTCTCGAATTGATGTCAACCGATGCGATCATCGCCATCCAGGATATGGGCGCGGCCGGCCTGACCTCGTCTTCGGCCGAAATGGCGGGCAAGGGCGGTACCGGAATCGACCTCGACCTCGATCGTGTTCCGCAGCGCGAAAACGATATGACCGCTTATGAAATGATGCTGTCGGAATCGCAGGAACGCATGCTGATGGTGCTGAAGCCGGGCCGTGAGGGCGTGGCAGAAACCATTTTTCGCAAATGGGAACTCGACTTCGCGGTGATCGGCAAGACCACTGGAACGGGCCGGATGATTGTCCGGCACAAGGGTGCGGTTGTGGCGGATATTCCGGTCAATGCGCTGTCCGATGAAGCACCGGTATATCAGCGCCCATTTACGGCGAAATCATCTCCGGCACGGACGCCGGTTGAGATCGATCCGGGCCGCGACATTGCAGAAAGCCTGCTGAAGCTGCTTGCCTGCCCCGATCTTTGTTCACGGCGCTGGATTTGGGAGCAGTATGACTATTCGGTGATGACGGACAGCGTGCAGCCGCCGGGCGGAGATGCCGCGGTCGTGCGCGTGCACGGGACGAACAAGGCGCTCGCCATCACGACCGATGTAACACCGCGCTATTGCCGTGCCGATCCGTTCGAAGGTGCCAAGCAAGCGGTTGCCGAAGCCTGGCGGAATCTCACCGCCGTCGGTGCCAGTCCGCTCGCCGTTACCGACAACCTGAATTTCGGAAATCCGGAACGGCCCGAAACCATGGGCGAGATTGTCCGCTGCATCGACGGGATTGCCGAAGCCTGCCGCGCATTGTCGTTTCCCGTCGTGTCCGGCAATTGCTCGCTCTACAACGAAACCGGGGGCGAGCCGATTCTCCCCACTCCTGCCATCGGTGGCGTCGGATTGATGGATGATGTGGCGCGGGAGGCGAGCATCGGATTCAAACGCAACGGCGATGTTCTGATTCTCATCGGGGAAGCGCGCGGTGAACTCGGTCAGTCGCTGTATTTAAGGGAGATCGAATCCCGCGAAGATGGTCCGCCGCCGCGCGTCGATCTGGCTGTTGAAAAGCGCAATGGCGATTTTGTTCGTGCACTGATTCGTTCCGGCCGCACCAATACGGTTCACGATCTTTCGGATGGCGGGTTGCTGATCGCGATTGCGGAGATGGCAATCGCGGGAGGGCTGGGCGCGATGCTTGATCTTCCGGACCGCGCTGCCCCATTTCTGTTCGGCGAAGACCAGGCGCGCTATGTCATTGCCGCCGCCCCTGACGCTGCGGAAACGGTTCTTTCCGATGCCGCGGCGCACGGCGTCCCGGCAATCCGCATCGGCAAATGCGACGGCGACCGGCTCATCATTACCGGGCGGCTGTCGATCCCGGTTGCGCGCATGCGCTCGGCGCATGAATCGTGGTTGCCATCATTTATGGCCGGCGATCCTGCGAGTCGGGCGGGATTGGCCGCTTCGTAAACTGTTTTCGCCGGCACATCGCAAACCGTTTCAACTGCCGCGAAGGCTGCGCTAAACTGTGGTGACGGTGTGTGGTTCAGGAGTGGTTTGTCATGGGGATGTCGGCCCGGGAAATCGAAAATGCCATTCGCGCCGCGCTGCCCGATGCGGAGGTGACGATCACCGACCTCGCAGGCGATGGCGATCACTATGCCGCGATGGTGGTTTCCCGCGCATTCCAGGGAAAAACGCGTGTCCAGCAGCACAAGATGGTTTACGACGCCCTGTCTGGACGGATGGGCGGCCAATTACACGCGCTGTCGCTGCAAACCTCAGTTAAAGACTAGAGCGGGGATTGACGCAGTAGGGCGGCGACCTTAACTCAAGCATGCGCTAAAGGATTTCCCGAATGAGCTCGAATCCCGTTCACGATCGCATTGCCAAGACCGTCGCTGACAACGACGTCTTGCTCTTCATGAAGGGCACGCCGGTGTTTCCGCAATGTGGTTTTTCCGCTGCCGTGGTTCAGGTGCTGTCGGAACTGGGCGTGAAGTTCAGTTCGGTGGATGTGCTGAAGGACCCCGAGATCCGGCAGGGGATCAAGGAATTCTCCAATTGGCCGACGATTCCACAGCTTTATGTGAAAGGCGAATTTGTCGGCGGTTGCGACATCGTCAAGGAAATGTTCGAGCAGGGCGAGCTCGAAGGGTTTTTCAAGGAACACGGAATTCCTGTCGAAGCGGCCTAACCAAAGTGCCGGCGCCAGATGGGGCCGGCTTTGGGCCGTGACGCGATCGCCGCAACCAGGGCTTCCAGTTTCGGGCAGTTCTCCGCGCGCCATTCGATGCCTGTGCTCCAGCGCGTGAGATTGGCTACATACAGATCGGCGGCCGAAAAACCATTCTCGAGCAGCCACGGATGGCCGGCAATCGCCCGCTCGATAATCAGCGCACGATCGCGCAGCCGCTCGCTGGCTCTCTGCCGCAGCGTTTCGGCCTGCTCTCCGGCCGGGCTGAAGCGTTCCGGGTAATCGGCGAGTTCCACCACGGGGTAGATCTCCGAGGCGCCGAAGGCGATCCAGCGAAAGCACTGTGCGCGGGCATCCGATCCGGCCGGCGGCAGCAGCCCCGCGTCTGGATAGCGGTCCGCAATCGTCAGAAGGATCGCCGCCGATTCAGTGACGATTTCACCGTCCGGCAGACGCAATGCGGGAATTTTCCGTGCCGGATTGATCGCCGCGTAATCTGCGCTGAGTTGCGCATTGGCGCGCAAATCTACATCGATTGTCTCATATTCCGCTCCGGCTTCGGCAAGCGCGCACTCGGCCGAGCAACTGCCCGACTGTCTCATCCCGTAGAGGACGTAGCGCAAAGATCAGCGGGAGTAGAATTCCACCACGAGGCTCGGCTGCATCTGTACCGCGTATGGCACGTCGGCCAGTTTCGGCGTGCGCAGGAATTTGGCGCTCATCTTGCCGTGGTCGGCCTCAATGTAGTCCGGAACGTCGCGCTCGCTGCTTTTGACCGATTCCAGCACCAGCGCCAAGTCCTTCGCCTTGCCGCGCAACTCGATCGTGTCGCTTTCCTTGACAAGGTAGGACGCAATGGTGATGCGGCGGCCATTGACGGCCACATGGCCATGGCTGACGAGTTGGCGCGCTGAGAATGGAGTGGGCGCGAATTTGGCGCGGAACACCACGGCATCCAGCCGCCGTTCCAACAATCCGATCATCTGCTCGCCGGTGTCGCCGGTCTTGCGCGATGCTTCTTCGTAATAGCGCCGGAACTGCCGCTCCGTGATATTGCCGTAATAGCCCTTGAGCTTCTGCTTGGCATGAAGCTGGGTGCCGTAGTCGGACAATTTGCGGGATTTTCTCTGGCCGTGCTGGCCGGGGCCGTAATTGCGGCGGCTGATCGGGCTTTTATTGCGGCCCCAGATATTCTCGCCCATGCGGCGGTCGAGCTTGTATTTTGAGGTCGTACGCTTCGTCATTTACCAACTCTTCTTGTGGTGGTGGCCGGCGGCGGTCCCGATCCGCCGAGAGGCGCGCAATATAGTCATGAGTGACGGCCTGTCAAACCGCGGATCAGCCGTTTTGGGCCCGATTCCGGCGGCTTTTTCCCCTGGTCAGGGCCACGATGACGCCCCGCAAGGTGCGCACTTCCTGGTCGGTAAGCCGCGCCCGGTGCAGGATATTGCGTAAGTTTCGCACCATTCCGGCCCGGTTTCCGGGCGGATAAAGAAACCCGCCCTTTTCGAGTTCGCCCTCCAGATGCTCGAACAGCCGGATCAGCTCTTCGCGGGGCGCCGGCTGCGCTGGACCATGGTCGATCGATTCCGCAGGAGCGGAATCACCGGCTTTGAGCCACTCATAGCCGACCAGCAGCACCGATTGCCCGAGATTGAGCGATGAAAATCCCGGCGCAGTCGGGATGGTGATGACACAATCGGCGAGCGCAACCTCGTCGTTGGTCAGCCCGGCGCGCTCATTGCCGAACAGGACCGCCGAAGCGATCCCGTTGGCCGCGGCCTCGCGCAGGCGGCGTGCGGCTTCTGTCGGGGTCAGCACGGGCTTCGCCATGCTGCGGTCACGCGCAGTTGTGGCGAACACAAGCCGCAATTCGCCGATCGCTGCTTGCACGCTGCCATAGATGCGGGCGGAGGTGATGACCGGAAGCGCCTGCGCCGCCATGGCGTCGGCTCTGGGATTGGGCCAGCCGTCACGCGGGTTGACGATGCGCAAATCGGTGAGGGCGAAATTCGCCATCGCCCGCGCGCAGGCGCCGATATTCTCGCCGAGTTGCGGCGCCGACAGAATGATGGCGGGCGAAATGAAGCTGTTCATCCTTTTAATCCGACGGCGGCAAAGCGTCCTTTGACGGGCCCGGGTTCAATCGCTAATAGACCGCGCCTCCCCTCTTCAAGGAAATCTTTTATGGCGAAAATCAAGGTCGCGAATCCCGTTGTCGAACTCGACGGCGATGAGATGACCCGTGTGATCTGGGATCTCATCAAGAACAAGCTGATTCTGCCCTATCTCGACATCACGCTGGAATATTACGATCTCGGGATCGAGAAGCGCGACGAGACCGGCGATCAGATCACGATTGAGGCCGCCGAAGCGATCCGGCGCCACGGGGTGGGGGTCAAATGCGCCACCATCACGCCCGATGAAGCGCGGGTGCGCGAATTCAGTCTCAAGCAGATGTGGAAGTCGCCCAACGGGACCATCCGCAACATCCTGGGCGGGACAATCTTCCGTGAACCGATCATCTGCAAGAATGTTCCGCGTCTGGTGCCGGGCTGGACCCAGCCGATTGTCATCGGGCGCCATGCCTATGGCGACCAGTATCGCGCCACCGATTTCGTCGTTCCGTCGGCCGGCAAGCTGACTGTCACCTGGACCGGCAAAGACGGTAAGAAGATCGAGCGCGAAGTATTCGATTTTCCCGGCGGCGGCGTCGCCATGACGATGTACAATCTCGACCAGTCGATTATCGATTTTGCCCGCGCCTCGATGAATTACGCATTGGCGCGGAAATATCCGCTCTATCTCTCGACCAAAAACACGATCGTCAAAGCCTATGACGGCCGGTTCAAGGACCTGTTCGAGAAGGTGTTCAACGAGGAATTTGCCGGCGCCTTCAAATCGGCCGGGCTCACTTACGAACATCGCCTGATCGACGACATGGTCGCCGCGGCGCTGAAATGGTCCGGCGGCTACGTCTGGGCGTGCAAGAACTACGACGGCGATGTGCAGTCCGACACGGTGGCGCAGGGCTATGGTTCGCTCGGGCTGATGACCAGCGTGTTGATGACGCCCGACGGCAAAACCGTGGAATCGGAAGCGGCGCACGGCACCGTCACGCGGCACTACCGGCAGCACCAGAAGGGCCAGGAGACTTCGACCAATTCGATTGCTTCGATTTTCGCGTGGACGCGCGGACTGTCGCATCGCGCCAAGCTCGACAGCAACGCGCCGCTCGCGCGGTTTGCCACGACGCTGGAAAAAACCTGTGTCGAGACGGTGGAATCGGGCTTCATGACCAAGGATCTCGCGATCCTGATCGGCCCCAACCAGAAATGGCTTTCAACCGAAGCTTTCCTCGACAAAGTCGACGCGAATCTTCAGAAGAGAAGCGAGGAGTGAGCGCAAGAAATCTCGCTTCTCGTTCCTCTTCCCGCATTTCTCCTTTAGGCTGCTTTGAGGGCGGCGAGGCGCTGTTCGATCGCGGCTAGCGCCTCGGTGGTTTTCCCGGTATCGGGCCCACCCGCCTGCGCCATGTCGGGACGGCCGCCGCCGCCTTTGCCGCCGAGAGCCTCCGCGCCCGCGCGCACCAAGTCCACAGCGCTGATCCGTGCCGTGAGATCGGCGGTTACGCCGACGACGAGTGACGCTTTGCCGTCGGCCACCGTGACAAAGGCGACGACGCCCGAGCCCAGCTGCGCCTTCGCATCATCGGCCAGCGACTTGAGGTCCTTGGGCGAGACATTCTCGACTGCGCGCAACACGGTTTTGACGCCGGCAATTTCCTTGTGGGGTGCGGATTCACTTTTGGCCCCGCCCCCGAGCGCCAGTGCTTTCTTGGCGTCGGCGAGTTCGCGTTCGAGTTTGCGCCGTTCCTCGACCAGCGCAGTGATGCGTGCCGGAAGTTCTGCGGGACCGGTTTTCAGGACCGCCGCGGCAGCCTGAGCGGCTTCCCTCTGAGCT
>JAGWSK010000433.1 GCA_028869355.1 Alphaproteobacteria bacterium
CCGCATGATCAGATTCGTGATTGACGGGATTGCGTTGACAGTCGCAGCTTTGGTCGTTCTGGTCGTTGTCCGGTCGCCAGGTATTCGATTGATCCTTTGCCCCTACTGCTTCGGCTTTGAAAGGCTTCAGGGCAACATCTACGTCGAATCCGGCACAACCCCGGACCTGCGGCAAGCCGTGATAAGAGCGGAACAGATCAGCCGCGCGAAGATTACTGCATTCTTCATCACCCGCGAAAGCGATCCGGTGATCTTTTTCTGTATGACGGAACGCTGCTACCTGCGTGCCGGAGGACACGCCGCTACGCGCGGGATGACGTTTGCGAATGCCGTTCTCATTTCACCCCGCCGCTCTGGTGTAACCGTGCTGACACATGAATGGACGCATGCGGAATTCCTGCAGCGGTTGGGTCCGCGCGCGAGACTTGTTCCGGCCTGGTTTTCGGAAGGGCTGGCGGTATATGTATCAGATGACAGGCGCTATCTTGCCCCCGCCAGTTTCAGTGACCGGTGTCTGATCGATCCCGCTGGAGAATTACCGGAAACACCGTCAGACTGGCTGCAGGTCACCACCTACAATAAGAAACCCTTTGCCCGGGCCAGCTGTCGCATCAGCAGATGGCTCGCCCGCAAGGGAAACGGCGCTGTTCTCGAACTGATCAGCGAAATCAACGCTGGCCGCAGCTTTGCGGGCGCATACCGATAACGGGAAAAGCTGCAAACGCTGCTACTTGCGTCCCGCCGGAAGCGACCACTTGCCACTGGTATTTTTATACCGCCGGTCTTTCTTTCCACGATAAAGCTCAAACCGGATAGCGGATATCGAGACCGCCCTTTCGTCCTGGCTTGATGCCGAGGCCATGATCTGCGGCACGGTTGCGCCGCCTTTTTCCTTGAGCACGCGCTCAATAAATGCCCGTGCAGCCCCACGACGCGCGCGTGTCCTGCCGCCTCGGGCGGCGGTACGGCCGGCGGTCCGGCGTCCCCCGCGTGCACCCGGCGTCCGCATCGCGTCAACCACGCGGCGCAGAGCGTCCTGGTGCCCGCGTTGATATTCCTGCGCGAATACCTCACGCAGCCTGTCCAATAGTGAATCCAGATTTCCGTTTGCCATAGCGGTCCCCCCGCCTCCTGAATGAACCAACATCGAATGTGAGTACCGTAAGTACCGGTTTTCCACAATACCAATATCAATTCGGTTCGCTGAAGCAGCTATTTTTCCAGTGTTGTTGAGCTTTCCCTGGTGGAAGTTGCAGCAGACCGATCCATTCTTGCCTCAACGATAATTACTGCATCGGAATAATGGGTTATTGGAAGTGACCGAACCGCCCGCGGATGCGATGTGGCGCAAATCGGCAAGGTTACGGATTCATTTTGAAAAGTTCACTGGACTATGCTGACAGAAACTCAGTGCTTTCGCGATGAGCTATCACACTGTTTCCGGTATGGCTTCCCGGTTCGAAATTGTCGCCGCTGCACGAGCCTTTTCCATGCTCCGGGCAAGGACAGTTGCCACATGCGATGCGATGCGGCCTGATCCGTCACGGATTTGATGACGGCAGGAAGTACCGTCGGCAACAATCATGACATCGCCGGCAGCTTTGCGTATTGCAGGCAACAGCGAGCGTTCTGCCATTGCGATAGAAACGTCGTAAGTCTCCGCCTGATATCCGAACGCACCGGCCATGCCGCAGCACGATGACTCTATTGTTTCCGTTTTCAGGCCGGGAATTGCCGAAAGAACTTTCGTCACGGGGGAAACAGCATCAAACGCTTTCTGGTGGCAGTGACCATGAAGCAGCGCGCGGGAGCCAAGTGGTGCAAGTGCCGGTTTGAAGCGGCCCGCATCAATTTCGCCGGCGAGGAATTCCTCAAACATGAAACTGTTTGCGGCGAGCACCTTGCAATCTTCGCGTGACAGGTGGCTTCCGTTCGGGCGTTCGCCGCCGCTCAGCGAAAGGAATTCGTCGCGGAAGGTAAAGATGCAGCTCGGCTCCAAACCAATCACGGGAACGCCGCGCCGGACATAGGGCAAAAGCGTGTTCAGCGTCCGTGACGCTTCGCTACGCGCCTGACGAACCAATCCCCCGGTCAGGAGTGTACGACCACAACAAAGCGGCCGGCGCTTGCCGTCAGCCGCCGCCGGCAAATGGACGCGATATCCTGCCCCGGTGAGCACTGTCACTGCGGCTTGGAGGTTTTCAGCTTCGAAATAGCGGTTGAACGTATCGGCAAACAGCACGACCTCACGCCCGCCGGCAGGTCCAACCGAACCGCTTTGGCGAAAATAATCGCGCTGCCATTCGGGCAGTTTGCGCCGCGCGGAAAATCCCACCATGGATTCCATCATGCCCGCAAGTGCCGGCGCCCGATTGCGCAAATTGAGCAAACCCGCTGTACGCGAAGCGATTGCCGCGTAATATGGCAACCAGGCAATCAGCCTGTCGCGCAAACTCAGGCCACGCCGGTCTGCACGCGCCGCCATGACTTCGATCTTCATTTTTGCCATATCGACGCCGGTCGGACATTCGCGCCGGCAGGCCTTGCACGAGACGCAAAGTTTGAGCGTTTCGAACATCTCATCCGCGGTCAATGCATCCGGGCCAAGCTGACCCGACAACGCAAGCCGCAGCGTATTGGCGCGGCCCCGGGTGACATCGCGCTCATTCATTGTTGCGCGATAGGACGGACACATGGCGCCGCCGTGATGTTTGCGGCAGGCGCCATTGTTGTTGCACATCTCTGCGGCGCCCTGGAAACCAGCCGCACCGCCGGGATATTCGGACCAGTTCAGTGCCGGCGTGATGGTGGAAATTTTGTACTCGGGACCGAAGCGCAGGTAATCGCGATCATCAAATTTCGGGGCGCCGACGATCTTGCCGGGATTGAGGAAGCTGTCCGGATCGAACAGTGCCTTCACTTCGCCAAAGGCATGGACGAGCCGCGCGCCAAACATGGATTCATGAAACTCCGAGCGCACGATCCCGTCGCCGTGCTCGCCGGAATGGGAGCCCTTGAATTTGCGCACGAGCTCGAATGCCTCTTCGGCGATGGCGCGCATTGCCTTGAGGTCCTTTTCCTGTTTCAGATTCAGAACCGGCCGCACATGCAGACAACCGACCGATGCATGGGCATACCAGGTGCCGCGGGTGCCGTATTTCTCGAACACTTCCGTCAACCGGCTGGTGTATTCGGCCAGATATGGCAGCGGTACGGCGCAGTCTTCGATGAAGGACACGGGCTTCCGCTCGTCCTTCATGCTCATCATGATGTTGAGACCGGAGGCGCGCACATCGGCGATCGCGGTTTGCAAACCCGGATCGCGCACTTCGATTACACCACCCCATTTGGCGCCGATCTTGTCCCATGAAAAGCCGAGATCGCCCATCATTTCGCCAAGCCGTATCAGGCGCCGTTCGTTCTCCTCTTCGCCTTCGTCGAACTCGACCAATAGCAACGCCTCGGGATCCTCGCGCACAAACCGCTCGATGGTTGAGCGGTAAAG
This sequence comes from Alphaproteobacteria bacterium, assembly GCA_028869355.1. Classification (GTDB taxonomy): domain Bacteria; phylum Pseudomonadota; class Alphaproteobacteria; order Micropepsales; family Micropepsaceae; genus CAIYRG01. The sequence continues at coordinate 3,506 of JAGWSK010000433.1, forward strand.
CGGGATCTCGCGCGCCAGATCGAGCATCGTCTTGTCGATCGCTTCGACCGCGATCGGCCCGAGCGTAACCAGGTGCTGTGCGGCGTTCATCGCCTCGTAGAAAGCGCCGAAATGACACACGCCGACGACGCGCTTGCCGAGTACCGGCCAAAGCTTCAGCTCGATCTGGGTTGAAAATGCGAGCGTGCCTTCGGACCCGACGAGTATATGCGCGAGATTGTTCTTCGCGTTTCGCGGCGTCAGCGCGTCGAGATTATAGCCGCCGACCCGGCGCTGCACTTTGGGGAAGCGCGCTTCGATTTCCGCCGCCTCACGCGACCCAAGCGCCAGCAGCGAGCGCGCGATCGGCAACAGCGGCGATTGGACAGGCAATTCCGAAAGGCTGGTCGAGACTTCCGCAAAATGCGCCGGTGCGCCATTCGCCAGCACCGCATCGACCGCAATCACATTGTCGCGCGTCGTGCCATAGCGCAGCGAGCGCGTACCGCAGGAATTGTTGCCCGTCATGCCGCCGATGGTGGCCCGTGATGACGTCGATACGTCGACCGGAAACCAAAGTCCGTGCGGCTTCAGCTGGCGATTCAGCTCGTCCAGCACAATTCCCGGCTGCACGATACAGCGCCGGGACGCGGCATCGAGCGAGACGATGTTCTTGAGATATTTTGAGCAGTCGATGATCAGCGAGTGATTGATGGTTTGCCCACACTGTGAAGTGCCGCCGCCCCGCGCAGTCACCGTTACGCCTTCGCTTCGCGCGATCGCCATTGCGCGTTCGGCTTCGGCCACAGTGCGGGGTAAGACAACACCCAGCGGCACCATCTGGTACGACGATGCATCGGTCGCGTAGCGGCCGCGGCTGAACGAGTCGAACAGCACCTCGCCGGCGCCTTCGGATTTGAGGCGCCGCTCCAGTCCGGGACGGGCAATGACAGTCATCGCAGGGGTTTATGGCGGCATGTCCGCTTGCCTACAAGAGCAGGACATGGGAAACAAAAAGCCGATCAAGCACCTAACACTGAGGCGTCATGCCGACCAACGCTCCGAGAATTCCAGGGCGCCATTTTTTGCAGATTCCCGGCCCTACCCCCGTCCCGGACCGCATTTTGCGGGCCATGGACCGGGCGGTGATCGATCATCGCGGGCCCGAATTCCAACAGCTCGGCCAGCGCGTATTGTCGGGCATCAAGACTATTTTCCGCACCAATGGTCACGTCTTCCTTTACCCGGCCTCGGGCACCGGCGCCTGGGAAGCGGCACTGGTCAACCTTCTGTCGCCGGGCGATCGCGTTCTGATGTTCGAAACCGGCCATTTCGCCACATTGTGGAAGAACATGGCGGGGCGGCTCGGACTCAATCCGGAATTCATCGAATCCGATTGGCGCAGCGGAGTTGACGCAAGCCAGATCGAGCAGCGCCTGCGAGCCGACACAAAGCACGAGATCAAAGCCGTCTGTGTCGTCCACAATGAGACCTCCACCGGCGTGACCAGCCCCATAGCTGATGTGCGTAAAGCCATCGATGCCGCGGCACATCCGGCGCTGCTGCTGGTGGACACGGTGTCCTCGCTGGCCTCCATCGATTTCCGCCACGATGAATGGGGTGTCGATGTGACGGTAGCAGGGTCACAGAAGGGACTGATGCTGCCGCCCGGGCTCGGCCTGACCGCCGTCAGCGAAAAGGCGCTGAAATCTGCGAAAATCGCCAAATTGCCGCGCTCATTCTTCGCCTGGGAAGACATGCTTGGTCCCAACAGCCAGGGCTTTTTTCCGTACACGCCGGCAACAAACCTGCTCTATGGACTCGCTGAAGCGATCGACATGCTCCATGAAGAGGGCATGCCACGCGTCTTCGCACGCCATCAGCGCCATGCCGAAGCTGCCCGGCGCGCGATCCGCGCATGGGGCCTGGAAGTCCTATGCCGCGATCCGAAATGCTATTCCGGCACGGTAACCGCCATCCTCATGCCCGCAGGGCATGATGCGGATAAATTCCGCAAGGTGGTGCTGGAGAATTTCGACATGTCGCTCGGCGCCGGATTGTCCAAACTCGCGG
>JAGWSK010000434.1 GCA_028869355.1 Alphaproteobacteria bacterium
CCGGCAATCGCCGATCCGGATGCGAACGCTTCACGCGCACTGATCTGATGCCCGCGATGTTCGGCATCGCCGGCTTTGGCGAAATAGGCGTGATAGCTGGTCCAGTAGAATGCTTCGCCGATGGCCGCTGCGGCACAGAATGCCAACAGCATCGGCCCAACGTCATGAATGCCGGCGATCAACAGATACTGCACGCCGCTGAACAGTGTTCCAAACGCCAGAAGCGGTTTCAGCCCATAGCGCGGCGCCAGAATCACCACCAGCGGCCGAATGACGAAACGTCCCAGGACAATGAGGGCAAGCGCGCCGAACACAACCGGAATGGGAATTCCGGCCTTGAGCAGGAATACCGTGACGAATGCCCAGGCGCCATTCGCCGCCAGCGCGTAGAAGCCGTAATTTATGCTGAGCCGATTGACGGCGGAGTTTCTGAGATAGGCCAAAACACGCTCGACTCGCCAAGGTGCGTAACATCACCACCGGCAAGCAAATTGCAGAAGTGTTGGGCGAAATTGCGTCAGGCCCCGGAGGTTTCGTCGTGGGCGTTTTTGCCGGCGATAAATCCCTGGCATAGACAACGTGCGAGGCCGTGCATGCTGAATCCGCCCGCCGATTCACCGCCACAATACAGCCTTGGAATCGCCTCGCCCTTCATGTCGACGACCTGGCATTTGCCGTTGATGCGCAACCCGGCGCGCGTGTCGTGGATCACCGGATTTGACCACGCGGCATAGAACGGCGGCTTCCCGATCTTGAATTGCGGACGCGGTTTCGCGAAATCGGCATCGGTGCCGGAATCCACGAATGAGTTGTAGCGCGAAACCGTATCTTCGAGATTGGCGGTGGGCATTGGCACGCGCTGATATTGCATGCGGATCTTGTTTGCGAGTTCCGGCACGCTGTTCGCGGTGAAGAAGAAGCCGGCATCAAAATCGACATTCGGCGGCGCCGGATTCCATTTCTCGCGCGCGACCGCATCGGAATCGAAAATCGCCCAGATCGGACCGCCGCCATTATGGCCGTCGCCGATCCCTGCGAGCGCGGAAGGAATGAAATTGGGCGGATTGTATTTGACATTGCGCGCGTTGCGATAACTGTCCGGAAAATACGGGCTCACCGTGTTATAGCGATTGCCGGGATAGCCGCCGCCGGTTTCGTCATAGAAGCGCTGGCCCAGCATGTTGACCAGGATCACGTCCTGCCAGTTGCCGACGCGCAGGCCCGATGCGCGCGCTTTGTCGAACACGCGGCTGCCCGGCATCCAGGTCAGGTTCACGTAACCGTATTGGCAGCCGATCTTTCCCGGCTTGGTGATGTTGTCGCCGATTTCCAGCGTCTGGTTGGCCGCGCCCCACAGCGACGCCCCGACCGCCATACCGGCCTGTTCACCACTTGCGTCCTGGTTCGACCACGGCATGCCGGCGAGACCGCAATATTCTTCGGTCAGGCGCGGATCGAACATGCGGCGGAAATTGACATTGCCGGACGATCCGCCAGTGCCGAGGATCACCGCCTTGCGCGCCCGGATGTTGAGCGTGCGGCCACGATTGGTCACCGCAACGCCCAGCACGCGGCCGGTATTCGGCCCCTGCCGGTGAAGCGCAATCATCCGGTGTTCAAGCAGGAATTCGACACCGGCCTTGCGCGCTGCGGCTTCCAGCGGGCGCATCAGCCCGTTGCCGTTCGAAGTCTGCGCCCGCGTCTCGGGCGGATTGGGCCGCCCGGTCTGCACCTGCGGCCAGTCGCCCGCCCAGACATGCATCTGGCGTGGCACCGAATTGCCATGCGCGCTCCCTGCCCGGCCATCCGGTTTCTCGTTGACGAATTTGACGCCATGATCGGCCAGGAATTCGAAAGTCTGCGCGCAATTGTCGGCAAAGGCGCGCATGATCTCGCGGTCGTTGAAGCGGTAATCGGCATAACCATTCGGCTCGGTCAGCGACCAGTCGGTGAGATCGCGATAGACGAGATCGGGACTGTCCTCGATTCCTGCGCGCTTCTGGATGCTCGTGCCGCCGCCCAGCGGAATATTCGCGCCGCTGCAAATCGCATGACCGCCGATATCCGGCTCGGCTTCGACCACAATCACGGAGGACCCGGCCTCGCGGGCGCGAATGGCCGCGGGCATACCGGTCGCGCCGGACCCGATCACGACCACATCGGCCACGCGGTCCCAATTCGGCTGCGCGCCGAGGTCCTGGGCGAATAAAGCGGGAGCGTATCCGCCTGCCGCGGCGACGCCGGTGACCGCGACTGTCTTGACCAGGTCGCGCCGTGAGACTTTGCCCTTGTCCGCCATGTTTTCCTCCGCCACCAGTTTGGGCGAAGTTAAACCAGATCGGGTGTTGCTGCACGGACTTCTCGGCAGCGCTCCAGCATGCCACCATTGTGGCATGATGGAAAAAACCGAACCCCGCATTGCTTATGACGATTTGCGCGAATGGCTGCGCCTGACCGAAAGGCTCGGCGAATTGCGCGAAGTCAAAGGCGCAAACTGGCAGGAAGATATCGGACTGGCGGCCGAGGCGATCTTGCGCGCGGAAAATGGTCCCTGCGTGCTGTTCGATGAAATTCCCGGCTGCGCAAAGGGATTCCGCGTGCTGCTCAATATGTTCGCCGGCGAGCGGCGCAACATGACGCAGGCCCGCGAAAAATTTGGCTGGCTGCTGGAAAAATAATCCTGCCCGCCGCTTGACCATCTGCCCGGATAGGTGTAGTCCTATAGTTAGGAGGTGACTTCTGCGCCCGAGCCAATGCGAGGTGTGGCCGTTGAAATCTGTTTTTTGGCCGCGACGAAAGGCGATTAATGTTTACACCCGTCAACACACTAGTGCAGTTGTGCAGTTGTAATTCAAACGACGCTTCGTAATGTTTACACTCCCCTCTACACTTCTGCACTTCTACAGTTGCAATTCTACGGCGCGCTTCCGCCACCGGATCGCGTTCTAAATATGGCTACGCGGGGCCCAGCCCTCAGGCGCTATTTCCAGATTCGAAAACTCGAATCCGGGCGCGACTGTGCAGCCGCACAGCGCGTATGAACCAAGAGCTTTGGCGCATTGCCAGGCGCGGGCCCGAACGATGACCTGCGGCCGCTGGCCTTCATTCACCTTCGGGCCCAGCAGAATCCGGCTGATGGATCCTGAGCCAAGAACCGACAGCTCGACAGCATCGCCGGCATACCAGTGCCAGACTTCCGCGACGTCGATGCGATGCCAGCGCGTGATCTCAGCCGCCCGCAGCAGGTAATAGGTCGCCGTCGACCAGGCGCGTCCTTCGGGGCCGGGGAAATCGCGAAAAGTCTCACGATAGAACCCGCCCTCGGGATGCGGCTTCAAATCCAGCGCCGCGATGATCTCGTCTGGTGCCATGGAATCGCTCTCCCAGGCAGCAAGGGATTGTCACCGCTTCCCTTTGTAATGCAGTTTCGTGAGCAGGCAGAGCCCCTTTAGCCGCTGGTCTGACTTGCTGTTCGGGCGCGAAAGACGCATCCTTCCACCGTCAAACCGGGAGGACAGTGATGAAATCGGGACTTCTGATGGCTGCGGGTCTGGTTCTGTTCACCACCATGGCCGGCGCGCAACAGCGCGTGCATCCGCCGATCACCAACAAGGAATGGCTGATGCCGTTTCCGGGTTTCCGGATTGTCGGCAATCTCTATTATGTCGGCACCTATGACCTCGGTTGTTACCTGGTCTCCACGCGCGACGGACTGATCCTGATCAACAGCGGTGCACCCGGGTCCTTCCCGCTGATCAAGGCCAATATCGAATCGCTCGGTTTCAAACTGACCGACATCAAGCTGATCACTTCGACCCATGGTCACTGGGACCATGTCGGCGACATCGCCGCGCTGCAACGGGCGAGTGGCGGCGCCAAAGTGTTGATGAACGAACGTGACGCCGATGTGCTGGAATCCGGCGGCAATATCGATTGGCGCAACCCGAAAGGGCGCGGGATAATCTATGACCCGATCCATGTCGATCGCCGGCTGAAGGATGGCGACAAGATCACGCTGGGCGAAGCCGAACTGACGGTGCATTTCAGCCCCGGCCATACCAAGGGCGCAACCAGCTTCACCCTGCCGGTGAAGGATGGCGCGCGCACCTACAATGTGCTGATCGCGAACATGCCGGGCATCAATAACGGCGTCCATCTGCTCGGCTCGCCGGGCTATCCCAACATGAAGGATGATTTCGCCTACACCATCGCCGACCTGGCAAAAAGAACACCCGACATCTGGGTTTCGTCGCATGCCGGCCAGTTCAATTTGCATCAGGTCTACAAGCCCGGCGATCCGTACAATCCGGCGCGTTTCGGCGATCTCGGGGCCTATCGTGCGAAAATCACCGGATATGATCAGGCCTTCCACAAGCAACTCGCCGAAGAACAGGCAAAACAGGAATAGGCACAACGTGAACCGCAGAGAATTGCTGGCGGGGGTTGCGGCGCTGGCCGCGGTGAGGTGGTCACCCGCACTCGCCGCGGACATCGCTCCCGCCGATCAGGCCAAACTCATCGCCAATGTCGATGGCTATGCGGCGCGCATGTCGCAGGTTGCACTGCAGATCTGGGCGGCGCCGGAAGTCGGCTACCAGGAATTCAAGACCACAGCATTGCTGCAAAGCGAATTGCGCAATGCGGGCTTCAAAGTCGAGGCCGGAGTGGCTGAAATCCCGACGGCATTTGTCGCCCGCGCCGGCTCCAATGATGGTCCTGTGATTGCCATCCTTGCGGAAATGGATTCGCTTCCCGGTCTGTCAAATGAAGCGGTGCCGGAGAGAAAGCCCATTGCGAGTCAGGATTCCGGCCACGCCTGCGGACACAACCTGTTCGGTTCCGGTTCGGTTGCCGCTGCAATTGCGGTCAAGAAATGGCTGGAGCAGACCGGCACCAAAGGCGAGATCCGGGTTTACGGCACGCCGGCGGAAGAAGGCGGTGGCGGAAAATCCTACATGGTGCATGCCGGATTGTTCAAAGATGTCGATGTGACGCTGTATTGGCATCCCGGCGACGCCAACAATGCGTCGCAGGACAAGAATCTGGCGAATATCAGCGCCAAATTCCGCTTCCATGGCATTGCCGCACATGCCGCGGCGGCGCCGGACCGCGGCCGTTCGGCTCTTGATGCGGTCGAAGCCATGGACTTCATGACGAACTACATGCGCGAACACATTCCGCAGGAATCGCGCATCCACTACATCATCACCAATGGCGGTTCGGCGCCCAATATCGTGCCGGAATTCGCCGAAGTCTATTATGTGGTGCGCCATCCCGATCCGCGCATTGCCCAGAGCATATTCGATCGCGTCAGGAAAGCCGCCGAAGGCGCGGCGCTCGGCACCGAAACAAAGATGGAATATGAGCTGATCGGCGGTGATTACAGCATTCTGCCGAACGACACGCTGGGCCGCCTTGTCGATGCCAATCTGCGCCGCGTTGGACCACCGCAATGGAATGCGCAGGAGATCGCC
>JAGWSK010000435.1 GCA_028869355.1 Alphaproteobacteria bacterium
GACAATCAGAAGCTCAAAGTCATGGGCCTGAGCGTCGAGCATGACAAACTCATCATCATGGTCGAGAACCCGCGCTATCGCCGGAACACCGAAGCCATTTCCAGAGTCGCGCGCATTCTCTCGGCCGCGGCGCCCGCCGAGATCAATTCCTTCGAGATTACCCTGCTGATCGTCGGACAACCCGCCGCAACGGTCACTTTGCAAAGACGGGACATCGATGCTTTGGCGCGCCGGGCAGGTTCACCGGCTGAACTGTTCGAAACCGCCGCAATCGGGCCCGGACAACTGGTTCCGCTCGATCATCTGGCGCCCGATCTGTTTCCGCAATTCACGTCGACCTTTTTTCCGCTGCTGCAGGAGGATTTGTTCGATCCGAATAACCCGATCTATTTGCGCGTTGGTGTCGGCGCCGGCGCAGAGCTACGCCTGACGCGAAGCTGGTTCATCGATGCCACGGGTTTTGCAACGATATGGGACAATTTCGGCCGGATCACGCGGCTCAGCGACAGCGTGCTGCCGCATGTTCGCTCTGACGTCCCGTTATATCTCAAGGATGGCCGGTACGGGCTCGCCAATTTTTCCACGTCATATTATTTCAAGCTCGCTCCGGAAGTGTACGGACGGGTTTCCGGCGGAATTCTCGAGCAGATGTTCAACGGCGCCGGCGGCGAACTCCTTTACCGCCCATTTAACTCCCGTTGGGCGATCGGTATCGACGCGTGGGACGTGATCCAGCGCGGCTACCGCGAGCTTTGGGATATTCGAAAGTACCAGGTGTTCACTGGCCACGTGACCGCCTATTACCAGCTTCCCTGGTACGATGTTGGAGTTGCCGTCAGCGTCGGGCAGTATCTGGCCGGCGACAAGGGTGCGACATTCCAGTTCTGGCGGAGCTTCTCTACCGGCGTGCAGATCGGCGCGTGGTTCACGCTCACCAACGTTGATGGTGCGAAATTCGGCGAAGGCAGCTTCGACAAGGGCATAGAACTCATTATCCCGCTGGAATGGGTCGTTCCGTTCTCGTCACGCGCTGTCTATGACTTGCAGCTCCGGCCGCTTCAGCGCGATGGTGGCCAACGGCTGTTCGGAGATATGACGCTTTACGGCATGACAAACGGCACCGATTATGGTGCCTTCACGACTGAGTGGAACAAACTTTATCGTTGACGTCGGTCAGGTGAACCTTGGTTGCAAACAGAGAACCGGAGAATCCTTCGCGGCGTAAGGCTGCGCTCATCACCGGCATCACCGGACAGGATGGCAGCTACCTTGCCGAACTGCTGTTACAGAAAAACTACGTCGTCCACGGGGTGAAGCGGCGGGCATCCTCGTTCAACACGCAGCGCATCGACCACCTCTATGTCGATCCTCATGAATCGTCCCCGTCCTTTTTCCTTCATTATGGGGACATGACCGATGCGACGAATATCATTCGCATCGTTCAGGAGACGCAACCTGACGAAATCTATAATCTGGCCGCCCAAAGCCATGTACAGGTGAGCTTCGAAACTCCCGAATACACCGCGAATGCCGATGGCGTCGGCACGCTCCGGCTGCTCGAGGCAATTCGCATCCTGGGGATGGCATCGCGCACGCGTTTTTATCAGGCATCCACGTCGGAACTGTACGGGCTCGTCCAGGAGTCTCCCCAGCGCGAAACCACACCCTTCCGCCCTCGCAGCCCCTATGCGGCCGCCAAGCTTTATGCCTACTGGATCACGATAAACTACCGTGAAGCGTATGGGTTTCACGCTTCCAACGGTATCCTGTTCAACCATGAGGGGCCCCGGCGGGGCGAAACCTTCGTCACCCGCAAGATCAGCCGCGCGGTCGCCGCAATATCACGCGGACTTCAGCCCTGCCTCTATCTCGGCAATCTCGATGCGACCCGGGACTGGGGACACGCAAAAGACTACGTCCATGGAATGTGGTTGATCCTTCAGCAGGACGAGCCCGACGATTACGTCCTCGCGACCGGAGAAAGCCATTCCGTGCGCGAATTTGTCGAACTTGCTTTTGAGCATGCAGGCCGAAGAATCGTGTGGAAGGGCCGGGGAGTCGATGAGATTGGTCGCGACGCCCGGACCGGGGAGATTCTGGTCAAAGTCGATCCGCGGTATTTTCGCCCGACCGAGGTCGAGTCGCTTCTGGGCGATTCCGGGAAAGCCCGCCAGCGCCTCGGTTGGCGGCCTGAGATCGGATTTGACGCTCTGGTAAGGGAAATGGTCGAAGAAGATCTGAAAAATGTCGAGTCGGCCAGAAATGTCGGATACGACTGACCCCATCGGCTATTCATTGGCCGGAAAGCGGGTCTGGGTCGCCGGCCACACCGGAATGGTCGGCTCTGCACTCGTGCGGCGGCTTCAATGCGAGGACGTGGCGCTGATCACGTCCAGCCGCGATGAAGTGGATTTGAAAAATCAGGACCAGGTTGAGACCTTCGTTTCACGCAACCGGCCGCACGCGATCTTCCTGGCCGCCGCACGTGTCGGAGGCATTGTTGCGAACAACAACTTTCCCGCGACGTTCCTCTATGACAATCTTCTGATCGCAGCGAACACCATCGAGTCGGCTCGCCGTCATAGTGTTGAGAAACTTCTTAATCTTGGATCGACCTGTGTGTATCCAAAATTTGCGCCCCAGCCGATTCCGGAGGATGCACTTCTCTCCGGCGCGCTGGAGGTGACCAATCAATGGTACGCGATAGCGAAAATCGCCGCCATAAAATTGTGTGATGCCTATCGCCGGCAGTATGGCTGCGATTTCATTTCGGCCATGCCGACCAATCTTTATGGTCCCCACGACAATTTCGATTTGGAATCATCCCATGTGATTCCGGCCCTGATCGCAAAATTCGCGCAAGCAGTGGCGGAAAAGAGGTCTGAGGTCGTCATCTGGGGAACGGGCAAGCCGCGGCGCGAATTCCTGCATGTGGACGACTGCGCCGATGCGCTCGTGCATTTGATGAAACATTTTTCCGGGGAGGGGCCGGTCAATGTCGGCACCGGAGCCGACATCACGATTCGCGAGCTGGCGCAAATGCTGGCTGAGATCTCCGGATTTGAAGGCAAGCTGATTTTCGATGCGTCCCGGCCCGACGGCACTCCGCGCAAAATGTCCGACGTGTCGCACCTCACGGCGCTCGGCTGGTCGGCGGCCATACCCTTAAGGCGCGGGCTGGCGCAAACCTATGAGTGGTTCTGTGCCAGGCCCCACGAATTGCGCGTGCGAAAGCCGGCGGATTTTGCCACGGCCGAACGCAGCGCATGACGAAGATAACACCCGTCATATTGAGCGGTGGCTCGGGGACAAGGTTGTGGCCGGCATCGCGCTCCCTCTATCCAAAGCAATTGCTGCCGATCGTGTCTGAGCGAACCATGTTCCAGGAAACTGTGGGCAGGTTCTTCCGGGTGCCCGGATTTCTGTCGCCGCTTGTGGTTTGCAACGACGAACATCGCTTCATCATTGCTTCACAGCTCCAGGCGCTTGGCGTGATTCCCGAAGCACTCGTCCTCGAGCCGGTGGGCCGAAATACCGCTGCCGCCGCCGCTGTCGCAGCATTGATACTTTCCGGACGCGCGGACGAATCGCTGATGCTGATCGCGCCGTCCGATCATGTCATCGACGACTCTGTAGCGTTTTATGACGCGATCCGGATTGCCGCGCCCGCGGCGAAACAGGGCCGGCTGGTGACATTCGGCATGAAGCCGCTCCATCCGGAAACCGGTTACGGATATATCGAGCGCGCAGACCCGCTCGACGGGATTGCCGGCCTATTCTCCGTCGCCCGCTTCATCGAGAAGCCTAAGCGCCGCAAGGCCGAGGATCTCGTCGCAAAAGGACGCTGCTTCTGGAATTCAGGAATGTTCCTGTTCTCGCCGGGCGCGTGGCTCGAAGAGCTGTCACAACACGCACCCGATGTTCTCGTTGGGGCATCCCGCGCGCTTCGCGAAGGTTCGCGCGATCTCGACTTCTTCCGCCTCGACCCAGAAAGTTTTGCCGCGATCCGTAGCGTCTCGATCGACTACGCGGTGATGGAACATACCGCCAATGCAGCGGTCGTGCCTGCGACAATCGGTTGGAGTGATATCGGGTCCTGGTCCGCCATCTGGGAACGCGGCGAAAAAGACGCCGCAGGCAATGTCGTCAGTGGGGACGTCATCCTTAAAGATTCGCGGCGTAACTATATCCGCAGCGACAGGCGGTTGGTCGCAGCACTCGGAGTCGATGATTTGATCGTGGTTGAGACCGGCGACGCAATACTGGTGTGCCACCGAGGGCGCGATCAGGATGTGAAGTCGCTGGTCGAAGACCTGGTCAAATCCAACCGTCGTGAAGTCTCGCACCACACCAGGGTCTACCGTCCATGGGGGTTTTTCGAGACTCTCCATATCGCGCCAGGAACGCAGGTGAAGCTCATAGAGGTTTACCCGGGAGCCGCCTTGTCTCTTCAATACCATCACAAGCGGGCCGAGCACTGGGTCGTCGTATCGGGCGAGGCGTCTGTCGTGAGAGGCGAGGACCATTTGGTTCTGAAAGAAAATGAGTCCACGTTCATTCCCGTCGGAGTAAAGCACCGGCTGGAAAACCGCACCGATCATGCTTTGCGCATTATCGAAGTGCAGGCCGGCGAATATCTCGGTGAGGATGATATTGTCCGGCTGGAGGACCGTTATAAGCGCTGAATCGCTGCCGGGCGCTAGCCGCTCCTGACGACCTCGCATCCGGGGCCGGTTGGCCGCCCGCGCGCTCAGAACTGCCGCGACACTCGCAACGCGGCAAGCTTGCGCAGCAATAATGCGGTAACCCTTCTCTGGGGCACAGCCGGGACCACGCGAAAAACGCTTCAACGGCCCAGGACACGCATAAGCTGAGGCTCGCGCTCATACACTTTCTGCGTTGACGGGGCGGGCTGCGACTGGAATCCTGCCGGCTGAAACCGGGACGAAAGCACGGGGCGCGCGCCGGAGCGCCTGAGACAAGAGCCGAGCAGGACTTACGGGAAATATTCAACAGAACCCGTGAGTCCAAATTTGGCGGGGAGGAATTTTTTATGCATGTGATTCCTCAATCCTGGTCGCATTTGCACATACTCATAAGTGTTTTCCCAACTTTTGGAATTCTCATTGTGCTCGGTTTTTATTTCGCCGGAATCCGCACAGGCGACGAGTTCACCCGGCGAATCTGCCTCATCCTGTTCCTCATGCTGGCACTCCTGTGTATCCCGATTTATGTCAGCGGCGTCCTTTCTGCGGCGGATCTGTCCGGCAATCCGAGGTATTCCCCCGACACAATCAACACGCACTATTATTGGGGGCTGGCGGCGATCAGCGTCCTCGCGATCGTGGGACTCGCTGCTCTCGTCGAGCTGTGGCGGACCTGGCCGGGTCGCCGCATGCTTTCACTATCGGTTCCGGCGCTCGCGCATGCCACAGCGGCCGCGTCGAGCTATGCCGACGAGCCTGACAACAAGCTCGGCACCGCGTCTGCGATGATGGCGGCGGAGGCGGCCAGTCCATCTTATTCAGCGGGTGCGCCGCGGCGCGACGGCATCTCCGAATACCTTCGCGTCTCTGCAAAGCACATCGGGAGGTTGAATTCGTTCCCGCTGGTGGTGGGTTTCGCAATTATCGCGCTTGTACTGACGATTGTGGCAGGCGAGCTGGGCTTTCACATAAATCACCACGAACTCGAGTTGGCCGTCACCATTCCCGACATTTCAACGTCGCAAAGGTGGTCGCACGCCCATCTTGTCCTGAAC
>JAGWSK010000436.1 GCA_028869355.1 Alphaproteobacteria bacterium
GCGGACATTGAGCTGAATGTGATTGAGACCACGCGAGCGAATCACAGTCTTTGCCATGGCTTCATCAGTCCCCTGAACGTTAACGCGGGATAAACGCCAGAATCATGAAACTGTAAAAGAACTGCCACAGAAGATTCGCACAAACCGCCCAGACACGATGCGCAAAAGCGGCTGATTCGCTCCGCCGCGTGAACTGTTTGAGGTGCGTATGAACGCATATTCCCTGGAATCTTTCCGCCCCGAGCGGCGATTGCAAGCCGAACAGCAGCGGTCGAGCTTCATTTCCGGCGCGGCCTTCTCCGACCGGATGAACCTGCACCGTACCATCTTCATTTCCGACACCCATCTCGGCACCCGCGGCTGCAAGGCGGCGATGCTGGCAGATTTCCTCGCCAATAACGATTGCCGCACGCTCTATCTGGTCGGCGACATCCTGGACGGCTGGCAGGTCAGGAACTGGCACTGGGACGAAGCGCACCGGCGTGTCATCGATGAAATCCTGTTCAAGGCCGCCAGCGGCACGCGTGTGGTCTATATCGCCGGCAATCACGACGAAGCACTGCGGCGCTACGCCGGCCTGATCCTCGCCGGCGTTGAATTGCACCGCGAAGCGATCCATGAAACCGCCGACGGACGGCGCCTGCTGGTCATTCATGGCGACCAATTCGATGGGATCGTCAATTACGCCAAATGGCTCGCGCATCTCGGCGACACCGCCTACACCATCGCGCTCCGCGCCAACGACATGCTTCATGCGGTGCGGAAGTGTTTTGGCCTGCCATATTGGTCGCTGTCGCAATATCTGAAGACCAAGGTCAAAAACGCCGTTCAGTTCATCAGCAATTTCGAACAGGCGGTGGTGCGCGCCGCGCAGGCTGCGGGCACCGACGGCGTTGTCTGCGGCCATATCCACCATCCCGCAATCCGCAATTTCGGCGACATCCTCTACTGCAACGATGGGGACTGGATCGAAAACTGCAGCGCGCTGGTCGAAAACGGCCTGGGACAACTCGAACTCATGTACTGGACCGAATGCGCGGACGACGGCTCCGCGCCCGAGCGCAACCTGCCCGCCGTGGCTGCGGTACGGCAGTGGACCCTGGAACCCGCCTTATCCACATGAATCAACCGCCGGGAGGTAGCCCGGCCCGCAGACTTTGGCTAAAGCTTCCCGGTATTATCGAGGGGGGGCTTTTTTTTATGTTCGAGCGCATGTCCGTGTGGCGCCTCCGCCACTTCGCCGACGAATGCCGCCGTGCCGTCGCACATGCCTCCGATCCCCTGACCCGGCGTGAATTGGCAGAGTTCGAAGCGAAATTCCGCGAACTTGCCTCGGACGTCGAGGCCGTCCAGCGCACTGCCGCAAACGGATAAATTTCCTCCACCCGCGCCAATGGTTTAATGTCGTCCCGAATTTGCCGGAACGATTACATGCTGGCGCGGGCTGTCCTCTTCACGTTTTGCTTTTGTATCTTTGCGGCGACGGGTGTGCATGCGCAGACACCGGCGTGGTCGGCCGATATCGGCGAAGTCCGCCAGACCGCAGCGCTGATTCCGGGCGCCAAGCCCTTGCGGATCAATATCCTGAAATTCGCCGAGAGCCGGCGCACCAAGAATTTCTCGCTCAAGGGCGCGCCGAAAGAGCCCAGCATCCAGGCCCGCACCGTGTTTCAGGTCGTGTATCCGGACGGCACCGTGATGGTCGATTCCGGCATGGATTTGCAGGTGCATAAATTCTTCGGCCGCGGCGTCGAAGAACCCTATTTCCCCGATGCTGCGGTCAAGGTCGAAATGGCGCTGCAGGCGGCACGCATCATTGTCATGACCCATGAACACGGAGATCATGTCGCGGGTGTGATCCGCACTCCGTTTTTCAATCAACTGGCGCCCAAGACCGTGCTGACGCGCACCCAGATCGATACCCTGATGCACGATCCGCAAATGCCGGAAATCCGCCTTACGCCGGATATGGCGCAGCACTTCATCGTCATCGATTACGACAAATATTATCCGTTCGCGCCCGGAATGGCGCTGATCAAGGCGCCCGGCCACACGCCGGGATCGCAGATGATCTATGTCGCGCTCGCTTCGGGAAAGGAATTCGTTCTTGCCGGCGATGTCGCCTGGCACATGGATGGCGTGCGCAACGTCATCGGCAAGGATGCGCCATGGGTGAAGGAAGACATCGCAAAAGTGGATGCCGAATTGCAATGGCTGCACGATCTCACCACGACGCAAAAGAATTTGACCGTCGTGCTCAGCCATGACGAAGAACAACGGCTCGACCTAATCAAACGCAAAGTACTCGGGGACGGCCTGGAATAGGAGGACCCATGCGAAGGACATTCCTCAGCGGCGTAGTCGCGGCTTTGGCAGCTTTATCTCCCGCCGCGGCGCAACACGGCGCTGTGACGGATGGGCCGCCGGTGGCGCGTCAGGGCTACCTGTTTGCCGGCGGTCATTATCTGACCATCGGCGGCAAGCAGGTCATGGCCGGACAGCTCTACGCCGAATTCCAGATTCCGAGACAGCAAACCCATCCCGTTCCGATCGTGATGGTGCATGGCGCGATCCAGACCGGCACCAATTTCACCGGTACGCCCGATGGGCGCATGGGCTGGGCGGAATATTTCCTCCGCCACGGCTATGCGGTGTACGTCATCGATCAGCCGGGACGTTCGCGTGCGAGCTACAACGCCGGAGCCGACGGCGGACAAGCCTTTCCGGATTTGCTGAACACCGAGCAGCGCTTCACTGCGCCGGAGCGCTACAATCTGTGGCCGCAGGCGCATCTGCACACGCAATGGCCGGGCAGTGGAATGGCCGGCGACCCGATTTTCGATCAGTTCTACGCGTCCCAGGTGCCATTCGTGCAGGCCGCGGCGAAAGCACAGGCGATGACGCGCGATGCCCTCGTTGCACTGCTGGAGAAAATCGGACCGGCCGTTGTCATGACCCATTCGCAATCGGGGTCGATGGGATGGCTGACGGCCGATGCCCGCCCCGATCTGGTGCGCGCGCTGGTGCAGGTCGAGCCCTCCGGCCCGCCGGTGCATGATGTGCTGATGACCGGCGCTCCGGATTATCTGCACGACGGCGAGGCGGTGCGCCCCTGGGGATTGAGCGCGATCCCGCTGAATTACCAGCCGCGCGCCGCGACGGCAGCCGGCTTGTCCTTTGTCGAGCAGGCGCAGGCGGACGGGCCGGGCCTTGCGCGCTGCTGGATGCAAACGGCGCCGGCGCGACAACTGCCCAATCTCGCGAAGATGCCGATGCTCATTGTCAACGGCGAGGCGTCATTCCATGCGCCGTTCGAGCATTGCACGGTCAAATATCTTCAGCAGGCCGGCGTGCGTACGGACTGGATCGATCTCGGCAGGGCTGGAATTCATGGCAACGGCCACATGATGATGCTCGAGAAAAACAATCTCGAAATCGCAGCCGTGATCGACCGCTGGCTGACGAAGGCGTTGCCAGCCAAATCCGCCGCGCGGACGCCCTGATTTAGCTCGTGGGCTTGTTCGCCTGCGGCTGAGGTTGGACCGGCGGTTTCGGTTTCGGCTGCGAGAAGACTGACGCCTGCGGTTGGGCGTGCTTCTTATCCTTGCTCTGTTTCGGTTTCTTCTTCTCGCGGTTGTTTCTCTGTTCCTTGTGGGCCATGGCGCGGCCTCCTCCCGTTGGACGGCCTAGTTTATCGCGGTCCGCCGGAACTTCAAAACCTGGCGTTGGCCCATTTGGCGACGTAATCGAAATTGTTCTTCAGCGCGTTCGAGAAATTTTCCGCAGGCTGGCCACAGTCCTTGCATCCGCTGTAACCCAGAGTGGCGCCCTCGACCACAATGTAGTCCTTGTCGGCCGCCGCGGATTTCTGGAACATCCGCTCCTCATCGCCAAGCAGATGATAGGCGCCCATCGCCACGATCAGGGTGGGCGCCTTGATATGCTGAACCGCGCATTCGGTCGAATTGTTGACCGAGCACCAGTCGACGCCGTCAAACGAGTTTGAGGATTTGATCGCATTGGTGCTGAGATAGGATTTGATCGTCAGCACCTTGGTGCCGATGTCGAAGCTGCGGTTGGTCCTGATCCGGTCAGGGTGCGGGGGCTCGATACTGTGCACGACCTGTTTGACGATCGTGCCGTCATTCTTCAGCAGTTTTTCCGGCTGCGAGGTACTCATGTATTCCGGGACGGAGGGATCGAGTTCGGAAAGCCGTGCGGCTCCGCGCTCGGCACTGAACGGCACCAACACGATATCGTTGTCCGGAAACGGTCCTTCGCCCTGGCGGATCGAATCCTGCAGCGCGTGCACCTGCGCGATCTGCGCATTCATGACCCTGGATTGCGCGGCGTAGTAGCGGCTGCGGAATTCCCGGCTGTAATGCGATGCGCCTTTCGGATTGTAGCCATTCGCGGGATCAAACGGATCAAGCGAGGCATCGACCAGCTTCGGCTTGCCGTCCACCATGGCGAGTGATGGATTGATGCCGGTCAGCGCCTGGAAACCGTCACCGGCATGGCCTTCGTCGAGCAAAATGCCGTCGGCTGGCGTCATGCCGGCGAGGTTGTTGCCGCACTGGAGGAGCTTATCCGCACCCTGACAATAGGAGACGCCGTTTTCCGCCACCGCCTGGTAATAGGTCATCAGCGGCGCGCCACCGGAATGGCCGAGCAGGATCACCTTCGTGATACCGGGGATGGTGTGGGCATAATCCACCGCGGCCTTCACATCCAGCGCGATGTTTTCCCATTGCACGGACATCTCATTGTTGACGTAACGCGTGTTGAAGCACAGCGCATCGAAGCCGCGCCTGGCGAGTTCGCGGCAGGCGATGTTGCCGAGATTATTGCCGGTGCGGTGTGCGATCAGGAACGCGATATGCGGCGCCGGTCCGCTGTCGGGCCGGTACAGCACCATGTTGACCCGGCCGGGAATGAATTCCGGATGGGTCTGCGCCATCACTGCGCCGGAGCACAGCGCCGCAACCGCGGCCAACCCGATCATCCATGAACTCTTCCGGCGCATGTCACCCTCCCGTGTGAAAACGGCTGAAGGTTTATCGCAAAAATAAAACCCCGCGTGAGGAATTCGCGCGGGGCCTGGCAAACAAAGTGAAACCTGGTTCGCGGCGCGCTGCTGGCGTGCGGGCGGATTGGGCACCAACGCTTTCGGGGGCGCAACCGCGGATCGGTTGTTCAAAACAAAAACAGCCCCGCACGATTTCGCGTGCGGGGCTGTTGTCGATGGAAGGCGGGATGGGATCCGTGTTTGGCAGGCCGGGCGGCGACCGACTCTCCCGCGTGTTTTCACGCAGTACCATGGGCGCAGGGGGCTTTAACGGCCGAGTTCGGAATGGGATCGGGTGGAATTCCCCCGCTATGACCACCAGGCCAGCAAAACACGGATTACAGAATACGGAATACAGGAATCGGAAATGTATTCCGGCATATCTCGATCGCGAATCGCGCCCGACAGAACACGGTCAGGCGTCAGGATCTATTCTGATTCCTGATACCTGTATTCTGTGCTCTGGATTTATTACCAGGCACGGGACAAAAATGCTTTGAGCGTTCAAGCCTGTCGAGCGATTAGGACTGGTAAGCTCAACGCATTGCTGCGCTTACACGCCCAGCCTATCGACGTGGTAGTCTTCCACGGCTCTCGGCGAGACCTGGTTTTGAGGCGAGTTTCCCGCTTAGATGCTTTCAGCGGTTATCTCTTCCGCACATAGCTACCCGGCAGTGCCGCTGGCGCGACAACCGGTCCACCAGAGGTGCGTTCTTTCCGGTCCTCTCGTA
>JAGWSK010000043.1 GCA_028869355.1 Alphaproteobacteria bacterium
AAACGCCGGGTGGTCCTCGTGCGGCAGCGGCGCCACCTCGTAGCCGAAGTAGTAGGTATTGTTCGGCTCACAGACATCCTCGATCAGCGGCCCCGGATGGACCCGCACCCAGGTCTGTTTGGCGTTCCACGGCATGTTGAACGCACCGGGGTCCTCGACATGCACTAGGACCTGAAGCGTCTTGCCGCCGTCAATCATCTTGAACCGCTCGATGACATGCAGTTGGGTGGTGTGTGGCGTGCGGTAATTGTCGACAAATGTCCGGTCCGAAAGCCCGATCGTGTCCACCACCAATTCGTCGCCTTCGTAGTGCCCGATAGATTCTCCGTACCAGGACGGTTTCGGGTTTTTGGAATGCTGCGTGTTCATGTAGATGTGGCGGGTCGAAGCGTAAAGCTCGTTGACCATCACCACTTCGTTCGGCGTCTGGATGAAGTGCAGCGGCTGGCCGCGATTGTAGATGTCCATGCCGGGAACACCGCCGGGCCAGCAGCGCTCGCGCGCAATGAACGGCACTTTACCGGCCAGCACTTCGTCATTCGTTTTTTTCATCTGGGCGATGACCCAGGGCTGGAGAATCGGATTCGTCAAATCGGCCACGCGGTAAGTCGACTGCCGTCCGTTACCGTTGGGAATGTAAGGATGCTTCGGATCGGCGAGCACCGGCCCGGGACCGCTGTCCGGCGGCAGAAAATCGTCGGCCGCGGGCCGGTCGATGCTCCACGCCGTTCCGCCGTCCGGGTTGAAATTCGGAAAATCATCCGCGCGGCCGGCGGAAAGCCCCGGCGTTGCTACGGTGGTGCAAAGCATCGCAGCGGCAATCCAGCGGAATTTCGGCATGAGTCGTTTCCCAACAGCTCCTGCAGGCAATGGTAGCCGATTTTAACTCTACAAGGCACGAGGAATTGCGCTGCCGTCGGCTTGGCATCGCACTCGCCGGGTGGCAAATTCGCCCGCGCGATTTCCTTCTCCGTCTGTGGAGGAGGCATCGATCCGGGCAGCGGTGAGACGGGGATAGCTGGCGCGCCGGATTTCAGGGAGGAACTCATGTCAAAGCGCATCAAGCGTCGTCAGTTTCTGGCGGGCGTCGCCGCCGCAGGACCGGCCATCAGCCTGATTTCCACCACCGGCACGGCCGCGGCGCAAACTGCTCCGGCTTCCAGCATTCCACCGGTGCCGAATGACGAGCGCTCCCTCAACGACATGCCGCCGCAGACCCAGGGCAAGAGCGGTTCGGATTTCATGATCGACGTCATCAAAACGCTCGACATCGACTATTGCGCTTCCCTGCCTGGTTCGACCTTCCGCGGCCTGCAGGAGTCCATGATCAACTATGGCGGCAACCGCAAGCCGGAGTTCATCACCACGCTGCACGAGGACTCCGCCGCCGCGATGTGCCATGGCTATGCGAAAGTCGCGCACAAGCCGATGGCCTGCATGGTGCACGGCACGGTAGGACTGCAGCATGCTTCGATGGCGATTTACAACGCGTTCGCCGACCGCGTTCCCATGATCGTGCTGACCGGCAACATCGGCAATTCGGTCACGCGGCAGATGAATGTCGAGTGGAACCATTCGGCGCAGGATCAGGCGATCACCGTCCGTGACTTCACCAAATGGGACGATCAACCGCAATCGCTGCAGGCTTTCGCCGATTCCATGGTGCGCGCCTATGATCTCGCGACCACCGTGCCGATGGCGCCGGTGCTGATCACCGCCGACGGCGATCTGCAGGAAGACACCATTCCTCCGGGCATGGAGAAAAAGCTCTATATCCCGAAGCTGAAAATGCGCGGCCATCCGACCGGCGATCCGGCGCTGGTACAGGACGCGGCAAAGATGTTGGTCGCGGCGGAAAATCCCGTCATTTACGTCAACCGCTACGCGCGGACCGATAATGGCCCGGCGCTGCTGGTCGAACTGGCTGAACTGCTCCAGGCGCCGGTGGTGGACAGTCACGGCCGCATGAACATCGCGAATCGGCATCCGTTGAATCATTCGCCGCGCCGCGAACCAACCTTTGCCAATGCGGATGTGATTCTGGCGCTCGAGCCGGTCGACATCTGGGGTCTGACGAATTACGTCGCCGACCTGATCGGCCGCCCCGATTTGCCGCCGCGGCGCAATCCGAATCTCAAAATCATCCATATCGGTTCGGAAATGCTGCTGACAAAATCCAATTTCCAGGATTCGCAGCGTTACGCGCAGGTCGATCTGTCGATCGCCGGCGATGCGGAATCGACCATGCCGTCGCTGATCGAAGCGGTGAAATCGCAGATCACCGCGGCGCACAAATCGCGCTTTGCCGCACGCGGGCAGAAACTGCACGAGATGTCGGCGAAATTCCTCGACGCGGCGCGGCAGGACGTCGCCTATCAATGGGAAGCACGCCCGATCAGCACCGGACGCATGGTCATGGAGCTGTGGGACCAGATCAGAAATGAAGACTGGATGATGCCGACCGAATCGCAATTCATCAGCGATTGGCCGTTCCGCCTTTGGGACATGAACAAGCCCTGGCACACCATGGGCGGATCGGGCGCGCAGGGGATCGGCTACAACACACCGGCCGCTTTGGGTGCCGCGCTCGCCAATAAGCAGCATGGCCGCGTCACGGTTGCCATGGTCGGCGACGGCGATTTCAATATGGCGCCGGGCGTGTTGTGGACCGCAACCCATCATCAGATTCCCATTCTCTATCTGGTGCACAACAACCGCGCCTATCATCAGGAAGTCATGATGATCGTCCGCATGGCGGACCGCCGGATGCGCTCCAACAGCCCGAACCTGTATGTCGGGACCAAGATCGAGGGCCCGAATATCGACTACGCGAAAATCGCGCAGGGCTATGGGATGTATGCCGAGGGACCGATTTCCGATCCGAAGGACCTGGCGGCGGCGATCCGCCGCGGTGTCGAACGGGTGAAGCGCGGTGAACCCGCTTTGATTGATATTGTCTCGGAAGGCCGGTGAGGTCCTCGGTGCGTAAATTTACGATTTTGGCCGGGTTGCTGTTGGCCGTGAGTTTGGCGCAGGCACAGGAATACGCTCCCCCCAAAGGTGACGCGCATAACGGCGCTGCTTTGTTTCAGAAGTTCGGCTGTTATTCCTGCCACGGATCATGGGGGCAGGGCACCGGGCGGGACGGCCCGCGGCTCAATCCTCCGCCGGCATTTCCCGTGGTTCTGCAGCAGTTGCGCACACCACGCCGCGAGATGCCGCCCTATGTGGCAAGCATAATTCCCGACCAGGGCGTCGCCGATATTTACGCTTATCTCTCCAGCCTGCCGAAAGCGCCCGATCCGAAGTCGATCAAGGAACTTCAGTAACCCGGCTTAGGCGCGGTCGATCAGCGGCCGCCGGCGGCAGGTGCCCCACCTTTGGCACCGGCTTCTGCGCCGCTGCCTGCGGTTTTAGGTTGATTGGCCACCGGTTCGGGCGCCGGGAATGGCGCCGGCGTATCGGCCTGCATGCGCAGCCAGGCAATCACGTCGAGCCGGTCTTGTGGTTTCGGCAGGCCGCCAAAGGTCATTTTTGTGCCGGGAATGAACACCTGCGGCTGCTTAATGAATTCGAAAATGTCAGCGTAAGTCCAATTGCCGCCTTTGGCTTTCATCGCCGCCGAATAGTCGAAACCAGGATGGGCGGCGCGCGGCCGGCCGACAACGCCGTACAGATTCGGACCGATTTTGTTGGGGCCACCCTTGGTGAAATCGTGACAGGCCATGCATTGCTGCGCGATCATTTCGCCTTTCATGACGTCGGCCGTGGGTATGACCATCGCAAAATCCGGGATCGGTTCCGCGGCCGGTGCCTGCGGTGTCGTTTCCGATGATGCCGTCGCAACCACTCCGGGTACGATATAGCCCGGCTTCGCCGGTGCCGGCGAGTAATAGATGGCCTGACTGATGAGCGACACCGCAACAAGGAACAACAGGCAGCCGAGCACGCTCCCGATGACTTTGTTCCATTCAAACGAATCCATTGGCGTGCTCCGGAAGTGGCGGCTTATAGAAATTTGCGGCGATGTTGCGCGGGCGCGCGGACATTACCTTCGAGCCGCAATGCGTCATTGCGGCTAAGCGTCGCATAAGGCACAGAGTTCCAGGCATGACTGCAATTATTGTGATTCCCGCCCGCATGGCATCGAAGAGGCTGCCGGGGAAGCCGCTCGCAGACATCGCGGGAACGGCCATGATTGTCCGCGTCTGGCGGCAGGCCATGAGCGCCAATACCGGCCCCGTATTGGTCGCCGCCGCAGAAGCCGAGATCGCCGAAGCGATTCGCCGGGCGGGCGGTAACGCCGTGCTGACCGAACCGGAATTGGCATCGGGTTCGGACCGCGTGCACGCGGCGCTCATGCAATATGATCCGAAGCGGCGCTTCGATGTGGTGATCAATCTGCAGGGCGATCTTCCGGCCCTCGATCCGCGGGCCGTAATTGCTGTCGCAGCGGCGCTCAAGGACAGTGGCGCCGATATTGCGACTCTTGCGGCAGCGATCAGCGATCCGCGCGATACCGACAATCCCGCGGTGGTCAAACCCATCGTGGCATGGGACGACGCGCACGCCCGTGGACGGGCGCTGTATTTCACCCGTGCGCGCGCCCCCTTTGGCGACGGCCCCCTGTTCCACCATGTCGGCATTTACGCATTTACGCGGTCGGCGCTGGAGCGCTTCATCGCCCTGCCCATGTCGCCGCTGGAGCGGCGTGAAAAACTCGAACAGTTGCGCGCGCTCGAGGCCGGCATGCACATTGAAGTTGCACGCATTGACGAGGTTCCGTTGTCCGTCGACACTCCGGAAGACCTCGAGAAGGCCAGGACAATCCTTTCGGCGCAGCAAATATGAACGAAATCGCATTGATCCAGAAAGCTCGCCGGGTGGTGTTTCAGGGCGAACCCGGTTCCTATTCGCATCTCGCCGCGCGCGAGGCATTGCCGCATTGCGAAGCGATGGCCGCGCCGACTTTTGAAGACGCATTCACGGCGCTTCGCAGCGAAGCGGTCGACCTCGGGATGATCCCGATCGAAAACTCGCTGCATGGGCGCATTGCCGATATTCATTATCTGCTGCCCGAATCGCCGCTCTACATCCTGGCCGAGCATTTCCACCGCGTGCGCCATCAGCTCATGGCGATTCCCGGGGCCACCCTGTCGTCGATCACCACCGTGGTCAGCCAGGAGCCCGCACTGGGTCAGTGCCGCAACATCGTGCGCGAACTCGGTCTGAAACGGCAACTTTGGGCCGATACGGCCGGCGCCGCGCGGCATGTGGCCGACGTCAAGGACCGGACGCTGGCGGCGGTGGCCTCCCGGCTTGCCGCGGAAATTCACGGGCTCAACATCCTGCGCAACGATGTCGAGG
>JAGWSK010000437.1 GCA_028869355.1 Alphaproteobacteria bacterium
GGACAAACCGGATATTACGGCCCGGCGGCCGGGAACTATTCCCCCGGCGCCTTCCGGGTCTACGCAACCGACTATTACTGGTGCCTGGATCAGGCGCGGGCCGCCGTCGTCAATTCCGGCTATGGCGGATATGGATACGCATACGGCTACGGCTACCCATACACCTCCAGTTATCCGTATTCGTATTATCCGTATGCTTACGGACCTTCGGTTGGAGTCGGCGTCGGCTTCCGCGGGCGGTGAACTGAACGCAGGCCGGTGGCCGGTCCCCTCCCCCAACGCGCTTGGCGCGTTGGACCCTCCCCCAAGGGGAGGGTTGATACTCGCTTCTCGTTTCTCGTTTCTCGTTTCTCGTTGCATTCTTCACGACCATATTGCCTCCCGCGCCAGTGCCGCGCCGGCTGTTGCATCGCCACCGCAGAGCGCCGTGCACCAGGCGACCAGTTCATCGATCCGGTCGTCCTCATTCCAGGACCGGCAGCGGCGCCACAACAGATCGCGGCGCGCCGTGGCCCGCTTCAGTTGCCGCCGCAAATCCGGCTGCAATCCAGTTCCGTGTGTCATCCGCATACTCCTATATTACGGCTTTTGCCAATAGGACTTGTCCTATTACGAGTCAAGAGACCCGCGGGCGCGAGTTTTCTTTACTAATGCCGGGCGGTCATTAAACTGCGCGTCACAAAGTGGCCGCAGCGGGGGCAGGCATGGCGGACCCAACACTGACATTGGACAATATCGGCAACGCAATCGCTGCGATTGCGGCGCTCGGCACCGCGTCGATGGGGCTGGTCGACGCGTTCAAAGTCCTGCCCGGTGGGGGCCCTTCGAGAATCGGGTTTGGCTACATTGAATCGGGGTTGCTGCCGTTCATCCAACAGATCTTCGCCGGACCGGGCGCGCCGCACGCAAATGCGCCAACAGCCCGGCCGGAACTGGTATACGACCAGGATTTGGTGATCCGTACACTGAGATCAAACTGGATCAACGGGGTCGATAAATCGGCGCAGAAGGCCAAGGCCAAATCGCTGATCCATCTCGGGCTGAATCAGGGCAGCGCTTCGAATCTCGCCGCTGTCGCCGGAGTGGATGCTGCGGCCCTGCAGTCGCTTGCCGCCAAAATGAGCAACGGAGGGACTGCAGGTCAGACCGAGCTCAACGTTCTCGGCCAGTTCGACACCGTTTTGAGCGCCGTTCTGGATGAGGCCTATGAGCGCGCGGACCAGAAATACCGGAATGGGTGCAAAGCGATAGCGACAATTTTGGCAACTGTCCTTGGGATCGTCGCCGGAGTGCTGATTGAGGGGGGATTAACCGGTGTGCTGACGGGGGCTGCCGTTGGCCTGATTTCTGTCCCGCTTGCGCCGGTTTCGAAGGATCTGGTGACGTCACTACAAGCCGCGTCGGCGTCGATCCAGAAAACCAACAAGGTCAAGGTGTGACTTACTTTCTGAATTTCCGCGGCGGCAGCATCGGTGGTCCCGTCGTCGATCCCTATCTGCTCACGGGCGACGGGACGACATCGCCGCCGTCAGTTGCCGTTGTGGAATGGCCGCTTGTGCCATCGGTTGTTGCGGGTAAAGACATTCTGTTTGTCGCACACGGCTTTAACGTCCCCTACGAATATGGCGCCTGTTCACTGGGCCGGCTCGAAGAATATCTGAACCTGCCCGAGCCGGGCCTGTTCATCGGAGTGCTTTGGCCGGGCGATGCGTGGATTCCGGTGGTGGATTATCCGTTCGAAGGCGATGTCGCGATCGAATGCGGCAGGAAACTCGCGGATTTCTGCAACACCTGTTGCCGGCAAGCGGCATCACTGTCCTTCGCATCTCACAGTCTGGGCGGCCGGTTGATTCTGGAGGCGATCGCCGGACTTGACGGCGACGCGGAGCTTGCCTGCGTCACCGCGGGCGCGGTCAATAATGACTGCCTCGACACCGAATATTCCGGCAGCACAAAGCAGGCGAACAGGATCTATGCCCTGGCTTCGGAGAACGACCGGGTTTTGAAATACGCATTTGCGATCGGTGATCCGTTTGCCGATCTGCTGCACGACGATCATACGCCGTTTGAACTCGCATTTGGCACCCGCGGACCGGCGGCGCCGATTCCGGACAAGGTGCGGCGCCCATGGCAGATCACGAAGCAAGTCTATGACCACGGCGATTATCTGCCGTCCGGGAACATCCCCGCGCCTCCGCCGCCGGCCCCGCCGGACGTAGAAAAGTGGACGCGCGTTGCCGATTTCATGAAGCGCGCATTTCTCGGCCAGACCCAAACCTGGCCCGGCGGATAGTGATTGAAGTCACGCGCCGGGATAGGTGGCTGAGCGCCGCCAAGGGCCCCACGCGCGCCCGCGACCGCTTTGCGGCGCTAACTTTTCAATCTGCCGCGGCGCAGCGCGCCGCGTGCA
>JAGWSK010000438.1 GCA_028869355.1 Alphaproteobacteria bacterium
ACCAACCGCGATCCACCACCGGCCGTCGCCGGTTTGGCGAATCTTCGCGAGGAACAGCAGCATGAATGCGGCCGCCGCTATCTCAGGTGCGTCCGGTGTCGCCACGCCCGATTCAATTGCGATCATCGGCATGACGTTGAACATCACTGCGGCGATCGCCGCTATTCGCGAATTCGCATCGAACGTCATCGCCGTGCGCCACACCGCCCATGTGGCTGCCGCCGAGAGCAGCCAGGGAAGAGCGCGCACGCCGATGCTGGTGTCGCCGAACAGCGCAGTCCCGGCGCGGATCAGGAATGCGATCAGCGGCGGATGGTCGAGATAGCCTGCGGCCAGATGTTTTGACCACAGCCAATAATAGGCTTCATCGAACGAAAGTGGCGTCGTCGCGAGCACAATGCCGCGGACCAGAACGATTGCGATGACCGCGGCTCCGGCGAGACCGGTGCGACTCAACAGATTCACTTCACACGCCACACCAGGAGCGTGGACAGTGAGTAATTCCAGAACGCGCCCATGATCGCACCTGCAGCGCCGGCCAGCCACCAGGTCGGCTGCTGCGCATAGAGCCAGGTTGCCATGCCGATATTGGCCACGGCGCCCACTGAACTGACGGCGCAGAATCCGGCCAGACCCCTGAGCAGTCCAAATCCGCTCAGCCGCTTGTCGCGATAGGTCAACTGATTGTTGATGAAGAAATTGCTGCACATCGCCACCAGGACGGCCGTGGTCTGGGCCGAAGGAAAGGACAGTCCGGCGCTCAGCGACAGCCGCAACACGGCAAGATGCACGAACAGACCCAATCCGCCGACGAGCGAGAAGCTCAGGAAACGCGTCGAAAGGGCGTTGCCTGTCACTTTGGCCAGCAGCAAACCGAAAAAATCCAGAATGACGCGCGCATCCAGCTTCGATTCGCCGTGCTGCCGCGTGCCAAAGCGATAGGGTTCTTCATGGATGCGTAAGGAACCTCGCGCCGTCAGCACGATATCCAGCAGAATCTTGAATCCATCCGTGGCCAGCGAAGGCGCCAATGGGTCGAAACAGTCGCGGCGAATCATGAAAAAGCCGCTCATCGGGTCGCTTAAGGAAACGCCGGTCAGTTGGCGCGCGAGCGAAGTGGCGGAGCGGCTGATGGCATCGCGCCGCTTTGACAGGGCGGAATTGCCGCCCGCCGCATAACGGCTGCCGACCACGAGATCTACCCTGCCCTCTTCAAGCAGAGCGAACATGCGCGGCAGAATGCTCTCATCGTGCTGGAGGTCGCAATCCATCACCGCTACGAAAGGCGCGCTCGACGAAAGGATGCCCTCGATACATGCGCCAGCGAGCCCGCGGCGGCCGATCCGCTTGAGACAGCGCACGCGCGAATCCTCCCGCGCCAGCGCCTTCACCTCGCCGGAGGTGCCATCAGGCGAGTCATCATCGACAAAGATCACTTCCCAGGCGATGCCGGACAGGACCAAATCCAGCTTCTGCACCAGAAGCGCCACATTGTCCTTTTCCTTGAATGTCGGAACCACAACCGAAAGCGCTGCCGGAACCGCCCGCAAAGGCGATTCCTCTGTTTCGGTCCGGCGCAGCGGTAAAGGTGCAATCTGGCTCATCAAATCGGCCCAATTCTATCGTCCAGTGGTAAACGATGCTCTCAGGCGCGGCAAGGCACGCCATTCCCGGCCTTGCTGCGCGTTTTCCACCTGAGGCATTCCTGCTTATCATCCGCCCCTCACAGTCTGGGAGAAGCTTCGTTGAGCGAACCGCAAACCGGATTCCGCCCCAAAAAATCGGTCGCATTGTCGGGAGTCGTGGCCGGCAATACGGCGCTGTGCACGGTCGGGCGCAGCGGCAATGATTTGCACTATCGGGGTTACGATATCCTTGACGTGGCGGAACGCTGCGAATTTGAAGAAATTGCCTATCTGCTGATCCATGAAAAGCTGCCCAACACCGCGGAACTCGCGGCGTACAAGGACAAACTGCGCCGCCTCCGCGGGCTGCCGCAGGGACTGAAGACGATCCTCGAGACCCTGCCCGCCTCGTCGCACCCGATGGATGTGATGCGCACCGGCGTTTCGGCGCTGGGCTGCATCGAACCGGAATGGCAGGACCACAATATCGAGGACGCGCGCGACATTGCCGACCGTCTGCTCGGCTCTCTCGGCTCCATGCTGCTTTACTGGCATCATTTTACGACTTCGGGAAAACGCATCGAAACCGGGACCGATGACGACTCAATCGGTGGCCACGCGCTGCACCTTCTGCACGGCAAGCCGCCGGCTCCGGAAATGGTGCGCGCGATGCACACGTCGCTGATCCTCTATGCCGAACACGAATTCAACGCCTCGACTTTCACCTGCCGCGTGATCGCCGGAACCGGTTCGGACATTTATTCGGCAATCTGCGGCGGTATCGGCGCGCTGCGCGGGCCGAAGCACGGCGGCGCCAATGAATTCGCATTTGAAATACAAAGCCGCTACGCCACACCCGGCGACGCCGAACAGGACATAAGGCGGCGGCTCGCCGGCAAGGAAGTGATCATCGGCTTCGGCCATCCGGTTTACACCATTGCCGATCCGCGCAACCGGATCATCCGCGACGTCGCGCGACGGCTCGCGACGGATGCCAAATCCAAACAGCTTTTTGCCGTTGCCGAGCGGATTGAAAAAGTCATGTCGGACAGCAAGAAGATGTTCGCCAATCTCGACTGGTACAGCGCGATTGCCTATCACGTGATGGGCTGGCCGACGGAAATGTTCACGCCCTTGTTCGTGATCGCCCGCACCTCGGGCTGGAGCGCGCATATCATCGAACAGCGGATCGACAACAAGATCATTCGTCCGAGTGCGAATTATACCGGGCCGGAAGACCGCAAATTCGTGCCGCTCAGGGAGCGCC
Organism: Alphaproteobacteria bacterium; assembly: GCA_028869355.1. Taxonomy (GTDB): domain Bacteria; phylum Pseudomonadota; class Alphaproteobacteria; order Micropepsales; family Micropepsaceae; genus CAIYRG01. The sequence continues at coordinate 2,893 of JAGWSK010000438.1, forward strand.
CGTGATGACGGCAAATTTCGAGGGCGTGCGCCCGCCGCCGGACAAGGTTTTGACCGACATTGCCGATTACGTGCTTCAGTATCGCATCGACAGCGGCCTCGCATACGACACGGCGCACCTTTGCCTGATGGATACTTTGGGCTGCGGCATGGAGGCTCTGGACTATCCCGCATGCACGAAACTTCTGGGGCCGATCGTTCCGGGTACTGTGGTGCCGAATGGTGCGCGCGTGCCCGGTACGGCATTCGAGCTCGATCCGGTTCAGGCGGCGTTCAATATCGGCGCGATGATCCGCTGGCTCGATTTCAACGATACCTGGCTGGCGGCGGAATGGGGTCATCCTTCCGACAATCTCGGCGGCATTCTCGCGGTTTGCGACTGGCTGTCGCGCGCACGCCATGCGCTCAGCATGCGCGATGTCCTCACCGCGATGATCAAGGCGCACGAAATCCAGGGTGTGCTGGCGCTGGAAAATTCCTTCAATGCGGTCGGGCTGGATCACGTCATTCTGGTCAAGCTCGCAACCGCGGCGGTTTCGGCGCAGCTTCTGGGGCTCAATCGGGTCGGCGTGATCAACACGCTGTCGCAATGCTTCGTGGACGGACAAGCCTTGCGGACTTATCGCCACGCGCCCAATACCGGCTCGCGCAAAAGCTGGGCCGCGGGTGATGCGACCAGCCGCGGGGTGCGCCTGGCGCTGATCTCCCTGACCAAAGAAATGGGCTATCCGGCGGCACTGACCGCGCCGGTCTGGGGCTTCTATGACGCGACATTTCGCGGCAACACGTTCAAGCTGAACCGCGCTTACGGCTCCTATGTCATGGAAAATGTGCTGTTCAAGGTGTCCTTTCCGGCGGAATTCCACGCGCAGACCGCGGTCGAAGCGGCGCTGCAATTGCATCGGATGATGGCGGAAGCGGGACGGAAGCCCGACGACATCGCCGGCATCACCATCCGCACGCATGGCGCGGCCATCCGCATCATCGACAAGAAGGGGCCGCTCGCCAATCCTGCCGACCGTGACCATTGCATCCAATATATGGTCGCCGTGCCGCTGCTGTTCGGGCGATTGACCGCGCAGGATTACGAAGACTCGGTCGCGGCGGACCCGCACATCGATGCGTTGCGCGAGAAAATGACCTGCGTCGAAGATGAAGCATTCACCCGTGACTACTACGATCCGGAGAAGCGGGCCATCACCAATGGGCTGACCATTCGTTTCAGCGACGGTTCGTCGCTGCCCGAGGTGGTGGTCGAATATCCGGTCGGGCACAGAAACCGGCGCACGGAAGCCGTCCCGCTGTTGATCGAGAAATTCCGCACCAATCTGGCGCGGCGATTCGACGAAGAACAGCAGCGAAGGATTCTCGATGCGTCGCTGACGCGCGCGCAGCTGGAATCCATGCCCGTTCGCGATTATGTCGATCTCTATGTTCCAGAGCGGGATTAAATGGAATCTCGCAAACTTTCCTCTCCCCCTGAGGGAGAGGGCGGCGCGCCCGCGCTTACAAAGTAAGCGCGCACTGGCGCGCCGGGTGAGGGGAGCGTAGTCGGACCTAATCTCATCCGACGATGGTGGATCATGAAGTTGGAGGCGAAATGACTTTCCTCATAGGCTCCGAACTGCCGCAAATCCCTGCGGGCGAACGTTTCCGCGCCCTGGTTCAACGGCCGCAGATTTTGCAAATCCCCGGTGCCCATACCGGCATGGCCGGCCTGCTGGCCAAACGCGCGGGTTTCGACGCGGTCTATGCCGGCGGCAGCGCGATGACCGGCACCATGGGTCTGCCCGATCTTGGCATCATCACGATCGAGGATGTCTGTTTCTTCGTGCGGCAGGTCGCGCGCGCGTCACTGCTTCCGGTTCTGGTCGATGGCGATACGGGGCATGGCGAAGCGCTGAACTGCATGCGGCTCGTGCGCGAGCTGGAGGCCGCGGGCGCCGCGGCGGTCCATATCGAGGATCAGTTGCTGCCGAAGAAATGCGGCCACCTGAACGACAAGAGGCTCGCCGATGCGCGCGACATGGCGGCCAAAGTCGCCGCGGCGGTGAAGGCGCGGCGGCATTTGTACATCATCGCCCGCACCGATGCTGCGGCATCGGAGGGTTTGGATGGCGCCGTTGCGCG
>JAGWSK010000439.1 GCA_028869355.1 Alphaproteobacteria bacterium
CAAGTCCACGTCGTCGCCCGCCCGCGTCACTTCGCGGCTGCGCGAGGTGTTGACCATTACCGGCGGAATCGGATGATCGATGGCGCGCTTCAGCTTCTCTTCAATTTCGCCATAGGTCCGGCAGCCCATGGACAGGACGGCGCGCTCGCGTGAACGGATGATCCCCGACACCACCGGCATCGAATAACCGGCCACGTTGTGGAACAGCAGCGCTTTATCCGACTGGTCGACCAGCGTCGCGATGTGCCGGATATCGACCGGCTGCCTAAAGTCGATCAGTTCGCCGGCCGTGCGCAATCTTTCAAGAAACTGTCTGAAATTCTCCTGCATCGGGCGTTCCTGCGGCCTTCTCGTCAGTAACTAGCCAATCCGGGCCAGCCGGGCTATAGGCCCTTTCGCCCACGGAGGGGGCGGAGCAATGCGTGCACTGGTTTTGCCGGAGCATGGAGCAATCGACAAATTGCGGGTCGTGGATGACCACCCAATGCCCGAGGCGGATAATCGGCATGTTGTGGTCCGCGTCCACGCTTCCTCCTTCAATTATCACGACGTGTTCACGGTCAAGGGCATGCCGGGCATCAAGGTGCCGCTGCCGGTCGTGATTGGCCTCGATATGGCGGGCGAAATCGCCAAAATCGGGCCCGACGTGAAGGGCTGGCAACCCGGCGACCGGGTGCTGGTCAATCCGCTGAACAAGGAAAAAGGCCTGATGGGCGAGATGCTCGACGGCGGCATGGAAGAGTATTGCCGCGTTGCCGCCGACCAGCTCATTCGCATGCCTGAGCGAGTCAGCTTTGAAGCGGCCGCCTCGCTTCCGGTCGCCTATGGCACGGCGCACCGCATGCTGATCACCCACCGAACTGTGAAAGCCGGCGACCGCGTGGTGATCCTTGGCGCGTCGGGCGGGGTCGGCACCGGTTGCGTCATTCTCGCCAAACAACTGGGTGCGCATGTAATTGCCTGCGCCAGTTCGCCCGAAAAGCTCGAAAAGCTACGCGAAATCGGCGCCGATGACGTCATCGATTACACCCAAACCGACTTTTCGCGCTGGGCGATCGATCGCTACGGAAAGCCGCAGCGGCGCAGCTATGAGGGCGGCGTCGATGTGGTGATCAATTTCACCGGCGGCGACACCTGGCAGCCGTCGCTGAAATGCCTCAAGCGCGGCGGAAAGCTGCTGGTTTGCGGCGCGACCGCCGGCCATGACCCCAAAGAAGACCTGCGCTATGTGTGGAGCTTCGAGCTGCAGATCATCGGCTCGAACAGTTTCTATGACGAAAACCTTATCGCGCTGATGCAGATGATTGAGGCGGGCACCATGAAACCGGTGATCGACAGCGTGTTACCGCTGGAACAGGCCGCTGACGGTTTGCGACTGATCGCGGAGCGCAAAGTCATCGGCAAGATTGTCGTCACGCCATGAGCGACACCATCACGATCGAGGAAGTGCAGCGCCTGATCACGCGCGCGCCATTCCATCAATGGCTCGGAATTGAGGTCACCGCACTCAGTGATGATGGAATCGAACTGACGGCGCGCTGGCGCGAGGAATGGGTGGTCAGCCCGGAGCGCCGCTACACCCATGGCGGCATTCTCGCCGCGCTGATCGATCTCGCCGCCGATTGGGCTTTGGTCAAGCGCACCGGGCGCGGCGTGCCCACCATCGACATGCGGGTGGATTATCACGCGGCGGCGATGCCGGGCGACCTGACGGTCAAGGGACGTGTGGTTCGCGCCGGGAGCCAGTTCGCGACGGCCGAAGCCCAGGTTTACGACGCGAGCGGCAAATTGCTGGCCAGCGGACGCGGTACCTATTTCACAGCCCCTCCGAAGTCGTAATGGCATTCTTCACCAATCTTGGCGACCTGACCCGCCGCGACCGGAATCTGGATAAAACAGCGTTCATCGATCTCGGCGGTGAAACAGGCCCGCGCGAATTCAGCTTTCGCGATATCGATGAATACGCGAACGCCGTCGCAAGGGGGCTCCCTGCGCGCGGGCTATCGCGCGGCGACCGCGTTGCCATTCTTTCCGCCAATCGCGCCGAATCTGTCGCTGCAATCTTCGGGATCATGCGCGCTGGCCTGGTCGCGGTTCCGGTCAATTTCAAATTCCCGAAAGAGACCGTCGAATTCATCATTGCCGATTCGGGTGCAAAACTTGTGTTGTGTGATGGCCCGCGCCGCGCGGCGATACCGGCGGCTGTGCCCGCAGTGGTGTTCGGGCAGGAGCGAGATTTCCTTATCCCGGGCGATGTTGCAGTCGTGACGCCGCGGCCGGGCGAACCCGCGATGTTTCTGTATACGTCAGGATCCACGGGGGTGCCGAAAGGCGTCGTCCTCTCACATCAGAGTCATCTCTGGGTTGTCGAAACACGCCTCGGCGCCCAGGATCTGTCGCATCACCGCTATCTGATTGCGGCACCCCTCTACCATATGAATGCGCTGGCCCTGGTGCAGCTCGCGACGGCAGCGCATGCCAGCGTTGTGCTGCTGCCGCAATTCCGGGCGGTCGAATATATCGATGCCATCGCGCGCTACCGCTGCACCTGGCTGACTGGCGTCCCGCCGATGATGGCGATGATGCTGCGCGAGAAGGACCAGCTTGCGCGCGCCAACCTGTCATCGGTGCAATTCATCCGGATGGGTTCGGCGCCGGTGAGTGAGAGCCTGATGACGGCGCTCAAAGCCGCCATTCCGCGCGCCTCCATCACCAATGCCTATGGCACGACGGAAGCCGGGCCGGTGGTGTTCGGACCGCATCCCGACCGCCTCCCGCAACCGGAGCTGTCTGTCGGTTACCCGCATCCGCTGGTGCGGACGCGCCTGATGGACGCAGACCAGCGGCAAAGTGACAGCGGCGAACTGCAAATGTGGAGTCCGGCGCTGATGAACGGCTACCACAACCGTCCCGAACTGCCCTCACCTTTCACGCCCGATGGATTTTATCGGACCGGCGATGTGTTCCGGCGCGACGAAAATGGCTTCCATTTCTTCACCGGCCGCACCGACGACATGTTCGTCTCGGGCGGAGAGAACATCTATCCCGGCGATGTGGAACGCATGCTCGAACGCCATCCCGGCATTGTGCAAGCCTGCGTCGTGCCGGTGGATGACGACATCAAGGGCCAAAAGCCGGTTGCGTTCATCGTCAGGAAATCCGGCGCAAAGTTAAGCGAGGACGACGTGAAGCAATATGCGCTGGCGCATGCGCCCGCCTATCAGCACCCGCGTTCCGTGTGGTTCATTGATACGCTGCCGCTGTCGAGCACCAACAAAATCGATCGCGCATCGCTGAAGCGCGAAGCTGCCGCACGCATCCTATCCTCTTCCTGG
>JAGWSK010000440.1 GCA_028869355.1 Alphaproteobacteria bacterium
CGAAATATTCCTGGCTGGGTCCGTGGTCACGCAGGTCGGCAGCGATTCGCTGCACGGTATCGAAAAACAGCTGCGATTTGTCCGGCGGGATCTCGGCGAAGGCCGCGATGTAGCCGTAGCCCGGAAATGTCCGGGACGCGCTTGCGGCGGCCGACGGCGAATAGGTGGCGCCGTCGCGAATCCGCAATTCGTCGAGCATGCGCAGTTGCAGGACGTCCTTGAGCATGCCGCGGGCCGCCGATTCATCATCCGCATACAGATCGGTTGTCTGCCAGGCGATGGCAGCGGCGCCCTGATCGGCACGCCCGGAATGATACAGCACCACCGGCTGCGGCGTGGGTGCCGGGAACCGGACGTCACCCGGTTGGGGCGGCTGCGGTCTCATATCGGCGCGTCCCGGCAATGCGCCGAGGGTTTTGGATACGGACTTGATTGCCTGGTCCAGCGACACATCGCCCACCATCGTGATTTCGATGGCGTTGTTCAGAAGCGCGGGGCCGATGACTGCCTTCACCTGCTCCAGAGTGGCAGCTGCCACATCGGCAGTGGTGGGATAGGCCCAGCGCGCGTCGCCGGGATGCAGCAGCTCGGAAAATTTCGCGTTGAACAGCGACATCGGCGAGATGTCGAGCTTCGGCAGGTAATCGAGCAGCGAGCTGAGGCTCTTATGGTAGGGCTCCGGCCGCCAGCCCGGAGCCGTGATATAGGCTGCGATCAGCTGCAGTTCGGTATCGAGGTCTTCCGGCCGGGTATTGCCCGACAGCGAAAACGAATCATCATCGATGCCAAAGCCGACACTCGCAACCTTGCCTTCGAGCGTCCGGCGCATGTCGAGAAAGCTTAATGCCTTCAGGCCGCCGGAAAGAAAGGCCGCCGGATCGAGCACGGTGTGATCTTTCGGGAATGCAAGATCACCGCCCGCGATATTGGCGCTGACCAGAATCTGGTTGGCGCGGAATTTGGTCGGCTTGACGGTGAGGCGGACGCCATTGGCAAAGCGAACAAACCAGGTGTCCAGGTCTTCGATGTGGCGCGTCTCGACCACCTGTCCGGGGGCACCGAAACTGGTATAGGGCCAGTCGGCGACCAGTGGCGGCGTGGTGTTTTCAACCGGCGCCGCCTCGGCGCGATCAAAGACCGACGCCAGGGTAGCTTTATCACCTTCCACGGCGCTGGGGCTGGAAAGAAAGACGAGCGGTCCATTGCCGGCGAAAACGTCCCGCAATGCACCATTGACGTCCTCAACGCTAATCCCCTGAATATTCCGCCGCAGCACAGCGGCATCCGTTTCGGGGCTGCTGAACACGTAATTGCGGTCGATCGAGGAAACCAGGCCCCGCGCGAGATTGCGCGATTGGCGGGTTGCAGATGCTTCCAGATCGGCGTCGGTATCGGCCAAAATGGCTTTCACCTCGCGGTCGAGTTCCTGTTGCGACACGCCCTGCAGCACCATCTGCCGGCGGATTTTTTCCGCCTCTTCCAGGGCTCGCTGCCACTTGTCCGACACATAACCGATTCTGAGTGAGGTGATTTTCGCCGAACGCGCGCTGTTGCCACGCGAGGCGCCGGCGGAGGTAAATGGCGCGTCGTCGTTTTGTGCCACCGTGGCGAAGCGCTGGTTGAGAATACTCAGTGCGATATTGTCGATCAGGTTGTGCCGGCGCCGCGACGCGGTGTCGGGCGCGCCGTCATAGGCTTGCACCCAGGCAATACTGACGGATTGTGGTGCGCCAGGCTCACTGAAAACTTCGAATTCCTTGCCGCGCATCGCTGGTGTGCCGAGATCAGGGTCACGGCCGCCCAGCCCGGGGGGATTCCAATCGGCGAATTTGGCTTCGATTTTCGCCTTGATGGCGGCAGGATCGATGTCCCCGACCACGATCAACGCGGCGCGCTGGGGCCGGTAATAATCACGATAAAAATCGCGAACCAGCGAAACCGGAGCGTTCCGGATGATGTCCACCTTGCCGATCGGAATCCGCTGGGGCGCGAGCTGTCCCTTGAGCAGGAATTTGCTCTGGGTTTCGAAAGCGCGCTCTCCCGGTCCCGCGCGCAGGCGCTCTTCCGACAGAACCGGCCCGCGTTCGGCGTCGAATGCCTCCGGCTTCAGGCTGAGCTCGCTGAGGATGTCGCGCGTCAGCATCAGGCCCTGATCAATGGTTGCATCATCGGTTTGCGGCAGATCGAATTGGAACACTGTGTCGGTCTGGCCGGTTTGCGCATTGGCATCGGCGCCGGTGCGCAAGCCGAGCTTCTGTAACATTTCAAACACATTGCCTTCCGGCACATGGGCCGAGCCGCGGAATGCCATATGCTCCAGAAAGTGCGCCAGGCCCTGCTGCGCGTCGCTTTCCATCAGCGAACCCGCCCCGATCCGTAAGCGAATCGAGACTTCCCCTTTGGGGGTGGTGTTTTTCATGATGGCGTAGCGCATTCCGTTCGGAAGCGCGCCGAAAGTCACGGCTGGATCGGCCGGAATATCGCTGCTGGCCTGCGGCCAGGGCGGCGATTCGGCGGCATCGAGGCCCGTTGGCGCCTGCAGCACCACGACAACCGCAGCGGCGAAAATCCCACGCACCAGATCACGCATATCCCCAACCATTTCCTAAAGCAGCAGCCGGCGAATATAAGGACAGGCAGAACGCGGCGCCATTCACGCACGCTTGAAATCGAGATTGCCGGACAGGGGAGGTACCGAATCGTGGCATTGGTTAATGATCCGGGCGAGTTGCGCGCGCGGATCGCCAAAGCGTGCCGGGTCGCCGGCCGGATGGGTCTGACCCGGGCGTTGCGCGGGCATATCAGCGCGCGCATTCCGGGCACCGGCCGCATTTTCGTCAAGGCGCGGGGGCCGGCCGAATCAGGGGTTCGTTACACGACCGGCGATCAAATCGTGGAAGTTGATCTTGACGGCAAACCAGTCGCGGGCATGCCGGAAGGATTGCGCGCGCCCAGCGAAGTCTTCATCCACACCGCGATCTATCGCGCCCGCCCCGAAGTGAGTGCCGTGTTGCACATGCACCCGCCGACACTCGTGCTGTTCACCGTGGTCGGAAAGCCGCTGCTGCCGATCTATGGCGGATACGACCCGTACGGACTTGGCATCGCACTGGAGGATATCCCGGTTTTTGACCGCAGCGTTCTGATCAACACACCCGAACTCGGGCAGGAATTCGCGAAAGTGATGGGACGCAAGCGCGCCTGCCTGATGCGTGGACACGGAATCACGACCGCCGCCGAAAGCGTCGAGGAGGCGGGACTGATCGCGCTTTCGCTGAACGAGCTCGCCACCATGAATTTCCACGCCCATATGCTGGGTGTCCCACGGCCGATTTCGGATGACGACAACGAAGCGTTGCAGCCGGCGATCAGGCGTTTGACCGCCCCGTCCAAAACGCCCGGTGAGCCAGCGCCGTCCACCGCAACGGAATGGCGGTATTATTGCCGCCTGGCCGATGAAGGCATCTCGCGGGAATGAATGCGCAGCAAGTCACGAATCGTTTTCTCCACTTCCCGGCTCATGTACTTCACATTTCGGAAGTGACTGGACGGGAGATACGGTGAAAACGCTTGCGGCCTCGAAACCAGATGCAGGTTATGCATCGACGCGCAAATTCTACGAAGCCGTCGGACTTGTTCCGATAGACGTCTTCCCGACGCTGTGGGACGCAGCGAATCCCTGTCTTCTTATGATCAAGGCAGTTGGATAGCCATGCTGATCACGACCTTATATATATTAGGGCGAAATCATCAGTTAGCTGCTCTGGATAGTGCGGAAGCACGCAACGCAAACTGTTTCGGAGGGAATTTTCCGTGTCAGATCCGCAATCTCTGATCGAAAAGATCAAATCGCTGCCGCCTGAGCGAGTCGAGGAGATCGAGGATTTCGTCGATTTCCTTGCCAGCCGTGCCCATCGTCGCGGGCTCACGCGCGACGCCATGCGCGCAAGCGAATCCGCTTTCGGCAAACACTGGAATAACCCAGACGATGACGTCTACGACAATCTTTGAATTCGGTGATGTCGTGCTGGTGCCTTTTCCATTCACCAGCCAGACCATCAGCAAGAAGCGGCCAGCACTAATCGTTTCCAGTCACACCTACAACGTTTCGAGGCCCGATGTGGTCCTCATGGCGGTCACATCGCAGCTACGTGAGACGGCCGCGATTGGGGAAGTATGGCTTCAGGACTGGAAAGGTGCCGGGCTGCTCAAGGCATCTTCGGCGAAACCCGTGTTTGCGACTTTCGAGCAATCGCTCGTCATCCGAAAGCTGGGCGTCCTTTCTTCCACGGACAGGGAGGCCGTCCATCGGGCGATTTTGCAAGTCCTCGGGCAAGCGTAACCAGTGGGCCGGCGCGATCGAACGCAATTGCAGAGCCGCTATCCTGACAGAATGCGGCCTGTCGGATGATGACCGTGCACAATGAACACACGCCGGCCGCAATTGTCACGACGCTCAGGAATGCGGGCAATGTGCTCGATTCTTTCATCAATTATCACCTGAGCATCGGTTTTGGTCGTCTCTATCTGTTTTTCGATGACGCGAATGATCCCGATTTGCCGCGTGTGGCCGGACATCCTTCGGTCACGGCGATTCCACATGATGGAAACTTGCGAAGGCGCTGGCGCGAATTGCCGCAATATTCCGAACAATCGGCATTTCTGGACCGCGAAGTCA
>JAGWSK010000441.1 GCA_028869355.1 Alphaproteobacteria bacterium
CTATTGCCTGGCACGTTTACTCCCAATGGAGACGCGCAAATTGGTCCGATCCCGAAAGGGACCCCAATTGATCTGCTGGGCAATTTTGCTCCACTTCCCGAAGATCAGGGAATTATCGCGGGTCTCGAACATACCTGGAAATTGTTGGGGATTGCCGAACGATACCGGCATGACGTTGTGGCTTTGCCCAAGGGCGCGGACGATGCGACCGCAGGCCAGGTGTTTGCCACGCTCGGGCGTCAGTTTTACGAGATCGGCAACTGTCCGGATTACGTGGTCAATCGCGGTCATTATTTCGGTACGGATCAATTTGCCGAAGAGCCGGGCCTGAGCGACGCCGACAAGAACGCACTGATTGCATTTCTCAAGACGTTCTGATGAGCGGTGCCGGTACCGGAGGCAGCGCAGCGCGAGACATCTGCGATTATGTCGTGGTCGGCTCCGGGGCGGGCGGGGGCACCATCGCAGCGCGGCTGGCCGAAGCAGGCTTTCACGTTGTGGTTCTGGAGGCGGGTGGCGATCCCCGTGAATTGTCCGGTGGCGATCCGCTCGATCCCGCTGCCAACCGCCTGCCGGATGATTGCGACATTCCTGCGTTCCATCCTTTTGCTTCGGAGAACGATGCGATCGCGTGGCATTTCTTCGTCCGCCACTATTCGGAACTGGACCGGGCAAAGCGCGATCCGAACTATCGCGGCGAGTGGGAGGGGCGCAAAGTTGATGGCGTGCTCTATCCGCGTGCTTCGTGTCTGGGCGGCTGCACGGCGCATAATGCACTGATCCTGATCGCGCCGCCGTCGGCCGACTGGGACGATCTTGCCCAGCAAACCGGGGATTCCTCGTGGTCCGCGGCGAATATGGAGCGTTATTTCGCGCGGCTGGAGAATTGCCGGCACCGCTGGTTACGGCGGCAATTGGCAAAACTGGGTATTCGCGGCACCGGCCATGGCTGGAAGGGGTGGCTCGCAACCGAGAAAGCGCTGCCGCGCGAGGCTTTGGATGACGGCGAATTGGTGCGTACCATTGCGGCTGCCGCATTCACCGAACTCGATCAGCCGCAAAACTGGCGCCAGTCGTTGCGGGTGCTGCTGCGCTCCTTTGGTGATCCCAATGACCATTCGGTGGTTCAGCAGGCCAGCGAAGGTCTGTTCTATACGCCGCTGGCCACGCGGTGGCATCGGCGCAACGGCACCCGCGAAAGACTGCGTTCGGTTGCAACGCGCTTGCCGCATTTGCTCGACATTCGTCTGAATTGCCTCGCCGCGAAGATTCTGCTCGCGCCCAACAACCGGGCCGAAGGCGTGGAATATCTTCCCGGCGCGCGGCAATATGGCGCCCATCGGCGTCCGTCGGGACCCAGCGGCGAGGCGCGCAGAATCTACGCCCGGCGCGAAGTCATTCTTGCCGGCGGGGCTTTCAACACACCGCAATTGCTGATGCTGTCCGGAATAGGCGGCAAAGACACATTATCGGCTGTGAACATCGAAACGCGCGTCGATCTTCCGGGAGTGGGACGAAATCTGCAGGACCGCTATGAGGTGGGAGTCGTGCACCGCATGAAGCGGGTTTGGCCCTCGCTTCGCAACGCGGAATTCCGCCGTGGTGACCCTGTGTGGCGAAGGTGGTCGCGGTTCCGGCTTGGTATGTATACCTCCAATGGCGCCGCATTGGCCCTGATCAAGCGCTCGCGCCAAGCCGCAGCGAATCTGCCGGACCTGTTCATCATGTCGCTGCTGGCGCCATTTCACGGTTATTTTCCGGGTTACTCGACAGCGGTGGCGAAGAATCGCGACCGCCTGACCTGGTGCGTGCTAAAGGCCCATACCCGGAACCGCGCCGGCATTGTCAGCCTGAAGTCGGCTCATCCGGCCACGCCACCGCATATCGATTTTCGCTATTTCCATACGGACGATGATCCGCAAGGATTGGATCTTAAGGCCGCGGTCGAGGGCATTCGTTTGGCGCGGCGTCTCGCGCGGCCATTGGTGGAGTGCGGCGCCGCGGTGGAAGAAATTCCCGGGCCGGAATTCGACGGCGATGCAGAACTGGAGCGCTATGTCCGCGACCACGCATGGGGCCATCACGCCTGCGGCAGTTGTGCCATCGGCAAACGCGAGGCGGGCGGCGTCCTGCGGAGCGACTTCGGGGTCCATGGCACGACGGGGCTGCGCGTCGTGGATGCCTCGGTGTTTCCGCGCATACCCGGCTATTTCATAGCTTCGGCGGTGTACATGATCGCCGAAAAGGCCGCGGATGTTGTACTCGCAGACGCGATGGTCATTCGGCCGCCTGGCTTGCCGGAAATGGAACCGGCCGGCGATCATCCGGTTCTGCGGCAACCGGTTGAGCCAAGGTCCGCGTCAGCGGCTGCCATGGCGCAAACGCATTGATAACCCCTTCAAATGCGGGCGCCAGTTCCGGTAAATGCCGCAGAAGGACGGACTTCAAGGTGTTGTTGCGTATCCATGCCATGCCGAGGCCGGTGTAAATCTCGGGCCGGAAATCATCGGTATAAAATCGGTCGCTCTTCAGCCTGCGTGACGCCATCAGGATAAATACCCGGAAGGCGGTATCGCTGAACCCGAAGCCCGGCGGCAGGTCTTCCGCCATCAGTCCGATCATCAGATCGACGCGTTCAATATCGCCGCGATAAATTTCACGCAATTTTGCCGCGAGTCCGGCGTCACTGGTGATTTCGCTGAACGAGCGGGCGCGGCGTTTTCCGATTAGTTCGCGGAAGCGGTTGTAGCGTGGCACGCCGCGCTCGCGGTCGCGCATGATGTCAACCGCGGCGAGGTCCATCAGCGGCTCGTCCGGCTTTTTCAGCCGGCGCAGAAAATCGGGATAATTGCCCAGCGTAATTGCGCCCGGATGCGCAATGCCGAATGAGTAAATGAGATCGGCCAATCCGTGCCGATCCAGAACCGCGCGCGAGTTTTGTCCATGAATCTCGGTCAGAGGATAGCTGCGCCGGTTCAGGCCGTGAATCGAATGAACGGCCAGATCGTCCGGGATCAGCGGATGCATGCGATAGACGGCAATGAATTCTTCGGTCATGGCATAAGGAGCGCTGTGCTGATCGGCATGGCTGCCTGGAATGCCGTAGGCCACCTCGCTGTCGCGGCCGAGAAATGCGCGCAGCGTTCGCGATGGGACACCGGACCAGTTGGCGTGCATACCGAGATCGAGCGCCGGCTGCGCGAGAATGGCCGGTGTCCATTCGACGGTATGGATTTTTGCGATCAGCGCCGCGTTGATCAGACGCGCGTGCTGAAACAGCTCCTCATCGTCCCAGTCGCGATGTGCCTGCTTTAGAGCAGCACAGATTGCATTGTGTTCGCGCGCAAAAAGATTGTGCAGAAGACTGAGACCGATCCACCAATTGTCGTTGAAACCAGTGAGATCCGCTCCGGGCCGTTCGGGATCTTCGGGCAGCAAACCATCCGCGCCGAGACGCAGCAATCCGCCGATATGCGTGCGCAGCCTCGTTTGTGCGACGGCACCTGGTCCATAAAGCTGAGTCGCATCCCACCAGTGGGAATGTTCGTTCGGGAAGGTCGGCGTGTTGCCGAGAAAGGACTCCCTTGGAGTTATGTCCGGTGTGCTGCGGCGGATGTGCATTTGACCTTCGACCGGACCGGGCCAGTCATCGCCGGGTGCAAGCGGAATGGCGAACGGCTTCTGCGCGACGGGTTTCCCGTGAAAGAACCAGTCGTGCACCTCGAACTGAATCCAGGCGGCGGATAGCAGATTGAGTGTTGTTGCCGGCTTGAACTGCCTGCGCCGCAGCAGTTCATTCGAGATCAGCCGCGGACTGGGATCAAGCAATCCCGGTTCCGGTTCCGGCACGCTGTCACGCAGCGGAACATTGCGGCCAAAGCGCGTTTGCGCCATCCCCATGCGCGGGTGATCAAGGCTGTTGTAGGAGCCATCTGGTGAACGAAAACGCTCGTATCCCGGCTGCCATGGCGGAGCGGCGTCAACTCCATAGCCGGTATGATGCAAGTTGCGTTGCCGCAAACGGTCGCGGAAGACCGCGAGGTTGAATGCGCCGAGAAGCGTCGGCAAACGATACCAGGGGACGAACCAATCCACGACAGCGGCAATCCGGTCGAATACGCGCTGGTGCAGTCGGAGCCGATAGCTAAAGCCGTCATTGCCGGAAGACATCTGCCATGCACTCCCATTCCGCCGGTCCCGCCATGATACCGGGCAACTTCGCGGTCGTGCGTCGTGGTCCGCAAAATACCAGATTCTGCCGGGTTGCGGCTGTGCTTGACCGCCGCGGCGGCTGACGGCTAGAGCAGGCTAACTTTCCGGGAACGACCGTGACATCAGTATCCGAAAAACCGGCGACGTTTCAGGACCTGATCCTGACGCTGGAGAATTTCTGGGCGCGGCAAGGCTGCCTGATCCTTCAGCCCTACGACATGGAGGTAGGCGCCGGCACATCGCATCCGGCGACCACGTTGCGCGCACTTGGCCCGCGCCCCTGGCGCGCCGCGTATGTACAGCCGTCGCGCAGGCCGAAGGATGGGCGTTACGGCGAAAACCCGAACCGCTTGCAGCATTATTACCAATACCAGGTGGTGCTGAAGCCTTCGCCAGAAGACGTTCAGGATATTTATCTGCAAAGTCTCGCGACGCTCGGCATCGATCCGTTGGCGCACGACATCCGTTTCGTTGAGGACGATTGGGAAAATCCGACACTCGGCGCCTGGGGGCTCGGCTGGGAAGTGTGGTGCGACGGCATGGAAGTGACGCAGTTCACCTATTTCCAGCAAGTGGGCGGCATCGACTGCGCCCCGGTATCAGCCGAACTGACCTATGGGCTTGAGCGGCTGGCAATGTATGTGCAGGGAGTCGAAAATGTTTACGACCTGCGATTCAACCGGCAATTCCTGTATGGCGAGGTTTTTCATCAAGCCGAGCGGGAATATTCCGCCTATAATTTTGAGCGGGCGAATACCGGGATCCTGTTCCGGCATTTTGCGGACGCAGAGCAGGAGTGCAAAAGCCTGCTCAACGCGGGACTCGCGCTCCCGGCTTACGACCAGTGCCTCAAGGCCAGCCACAATTTCAATCTGCTGGATGCGCGGGGCGTGATCAGCGTGACTGAGCGCGCCGCCTATATCGGCCGCGTGAGAGTTCTGGCGAAAGCCTGTTGTGAAGCCTGGCTGGCCAGCGGCCAGGGCGAATATCCGGTCCGGCGGGCAGCGAATGCCTGACCTTCTGCTCGAGCTTTTCTCCGAAGAAATTCCCGCCCGGATGCAGGTCCGGGCGGCAAAGGAATTGGAACGTCTGATCGTGGGCGGACTTTCCGACCGCGGTTTGCTGTTTGAGTCAATCCGCAGCTTTGGTGGACCGCGGCGGTTGACGATTGCGATCGGCGGATTGCCAGGGCAGCAGTCGGACCGGGTGGAAGAGAAAAAGGGCCCGCGGGTAGGAGCGCCCGAAAAGGCGATTCAGGGATTCCTGAAATCAGCCGGTGTGGCGCTGCAGCAATGTGAAACCCGCAGCGACGAGAAGGGCAAGTTCTATGTCGCGTCGATTACCCGCAAAGGGCGGCCAACGACGGAAGTTCTCGCCGAGCTCATACCCGAGGCCATTACGAAGCTGCCCTGGCCGAAATCCATGCGTTGGGGCAGTGGCACATTCCGCTGGGTGCGTCCGCTGCATTCGATCCTCGCGACTTTCGAAGGCGAGGTGGTTTCGTTCGAGATCGCGGGGCTGCGCAGCGGAAACACAACCCGGGGACACCGTTTCCACGCACCCGATCCATTCGAAGTGCGCCATTTCGACGATTACGAGAAAAAGCTTCGCAAGGCCTTTGTCATCATCGATCATGCCGAACGACGGGAAATCATTGTTAATGACGCGCGGCAAAAGGCTTTCGCCCTGGGTATGGAACCTGTTGGCGATGAAGCGCTTTTTGACGAGGTTGCGGGGCTCGTCGAATGGCCATCGGTGTTGATCGGCACCATCGCATCCGAATTCATGGAATTGCCGGCGGAAATTCTGCAGCTGTCGATGCGCACCCATCAGAAATATTTGCCGCTGAGACATATGGGCGACGGCAGGCTGGCGGACCGCTTCGCCGTAGTGACCAATATGGTGGCAGCGGATGGCGGCAAGGAAATCGTCAGGGGAAACGAGCGCGTTCTGCGCCCGCGATTGTCCGATGCCAAATTCTTCTGGGAGCACGACCGCAAACGCAGTCTGGAGTCGCGGTTGCCCCTGTTGAAACAGGTGGTTTTTCACGCCCGTCTGGGCAGCCAGTTCGACCGGGTGAGGCGTATCGTAGCGCTTTCAGGGGAAATCGCGCGCAGGATCGGCGCGGATGTGGGGCCGGCCGAACGCGCGGCGCTGTTGTGCAAATCCGATTTGACGACCGATGTCGTCGGCGAATTTCCCGAACTTCAGGGAGTGATGGGCCGCTATTACGCGCTCCATGATGGCGAGGGCGAAGAGGTTGCCACGGCGATTTTTGAGCATTACAAACCAGCGGGTGCTGCCGACCGCCTGCCATCAAAGCCCGTCTCCATGGCGGTGGCGCTTGCCGATAAACTCGACCTCCTGACCGGTCTGTTCGCAGCGGGCGAGAAGCCGAGCGGTTCAGGCGATCCTTATGCGCTTCGTCGCGCCGCTCTCGGTGTCGTGCGGATTGTCCTGGAGAACAGGCTGCGGCTGCCGCTGGCGCCGCTCGTGCGCGAACACCTGGCGCGGTTTTCCGCGGACAATGTGCAGATTGCATCGTCTGAAACAGTTGCCGGCGAAATTCTTTCATTCTTCGTCGAGCGGCTGGAGGTTGCCTTGCGCGACCGCGGCATGCGTCATGATCTGATCATGGCGGTATTCGCATTGAGCGGTGAGGACGATCTCGTTCTGCTTGTGGATCGCGTGGAGGCGCTGAAGGCTTTTCTCGCGTCGGATGATGGCGCCAATCTGCTGACGGGTTATCGCCGGGCAGCGAACATCCTGAGGATCGAGGAAAAGAAGGACAAGGCGTCGTATCGCGGGATTCCTGAATCGCTGCAACAGGAAGAAGAGCGTGAACTGCATGCGGCCCTGATCCACGCAAAAGTGGACGCGGCGAAGGCGCTGACCCGGGAAGATTTCGCACGTGCAATGTCGGCCTGCGCGCGGCTGCGTGCGCCCGTGGACCGCTTTTTCGATCGTGTCACCGTCAACACTTCGGATGCGGCACTGCGGGTCAGCCGGCTAAAGCTGCTATCGCAAATCGTCGAAACCGCGCACCAGGTGGCCGATTTTTCAAAAATCGAGGGCTGACCCGGCGTGTAAAGCGTTTCGCACGTCGTAATTCGGGTTGGGTACAAGGCGAATATCAATGGCGAAGTGGGTTTACGGATTTGATGCGGGGCGCGCCGAGGGGCGCGCGGAGATGCGTGATCTTCTGGGCGGAAAAGGCGCCAATCTCGCGGAGATGAGCAATCTCGGCCTGCCCGTGCCGCCCGGATTCACCATCACCACCGAAGTCTGCACCTGGTTCTATCGAAACAACCGCAGCTATCCGCCGAAATTGAAGCAGGACGTCGACACGGCACTCAAGCATGTCGGCGAAGTGGTTGATGCACGCTTCGGCGATGCCAACCAGCCATTGCTTGTCTCCGTCCGATCGGGTGCGCGCGCCTCGATGCCCGGAATGATGGATACGGTTTTAAATCTCGGTCTGAACGACAAGACAGTGCGGGGATTGGCCAAACAGACCGGCGACGAACGCTTTGCCTATGACGCTTATCGCCGCTTCATCCAGATGTATTCGGGCGTGGTTCTCGAGATCGAGCATGCGCGCCTGGAGGAAATTCTCGAAGCTGAAAAAGCCAATAAGGGGGTGGAGCTCGACACCGAACTCGATGCTGCGGACTGGAAGCGGATTGCCGGGCTTTTCAAGGCCGAAGTGCAGAAGCTGCTGGGCCGCCGATTTCCCGATGACGTCCATGAGCAATTGTGGGGCGCCATCGGCGCGGTGTTCGGCTCATGGTCCGGCGCACGGGCGAAGACCTATCGCCGCATCCACAATATCCCGGAAGATTGGGGAACGGCGGTCAATGTCCAGGCGATGGTCTTCGGCAATCGTGGTGAAACATCCTGCACCGGGGTGGCCTTTACCCGCGATCCATCGACCGGTGAAAACGCGCTTTACGGCGAATTCCTGATCAATGCCCAGGGAGAAGATGTGGTTGCAGGCATTCGCACACCGCAATCGATCACACGACGGGCCCGCGAGGCGTCACGATCGCAGCGCCCGTCCATGGAAGAGGCGATGCCGGAGGCATTCGCCGAACTGCGCGGCATCGCGGCGGGTCTCGAAAAGCATTACCGCGACATGCAGGACATGGAATTCACGGTCCAGGAGGGCCGGCTTTACATGCTGCAAACGCGAACCGGGAAGCGGACGGCGAAGGCAGCCTTGCGCATCGCGACCGACATGGCGCGCGAGGGCATGATCACCCGGGATGAAGCGCTGATGCGGATTGATCCCGCGTCGCTCGACCAGATGCTGCATCCGATGCTGGATCCGACTGCGTCCAGGGAGCTGATTGCGACCGGTCTGGCGGCCTCGCCCGGATCGGCCGCGGGCGAGATCGTGTTCTCCGCCGACGACGCGGAGCGCGCGGCGGCGAACGGTCACGAGGTGATTCTCGTCCGGCTGGAAACCAGCCCCGAGGACATTCACGGCATGCATGCCGCGAAAGGCATTCTGACGATCCGCGGCGGGATGACCAGTCATGCGGCGGTGGTCGCGCGCGGAATGGGGCGCCCGTGTGTCACGGGCGCGGGCACGCTCAGGATCGATCCGGCGCGCGGGCTGCTGATTGCCGGAAACGTCACGCTGGCGCGAGGAGACCTGATCACCATCGACGGCGCCGAGGGGCGGGTCTATCGCGGCCGGGTACCGATGATTCATCCGGAAATGACCGCGGAATTTGCCTTGCTGATGGAATGGGCGGATGCCCGGCGGCGGTTGAAGGTGCACACCAATGCCGACACGCCGCTGGACTGCGAAACCGCCAAAAAATTCGGTGCGGAAGGTGTCGGCCTTTGCCGGACCGAACACATGTTTTTCGATGCGGACCGCATTCTTGCGGTGCGCGAAATGATCCTGGCCGACGATCTTGCCGGCCGGCAATCGGCGCTCGCCAAACTGCTGCCAATGCAGCGCGGAGATTTTCTCGGGATATTCCGCGTCATGGAAGATCGCCCGGTCACGATCCGGCTGCTCGATCCACCGCTGCACGAATTCATTCCGCACACGGATGACGAAATTGCGGAGGTTGCCCGGGCCGCGGGCGCCGATCCGCAGAAGCTGCGGGCACGCGCGATCGCGCTGTCGGAAGCCAATCCGATGCTCGGCCACCGCGGATGCCGCCTCGGCATCACCTATCCGGAAATCTACGAGATGCAGGCGCGTGCGATCTTCGAAGCCGCCATTCAGGCGGAGACCGAGACGGGCAAGCCGGTCCATCTGGAAGTGATGATTCCGCTGGTGGGATTCGCGACCGAGCTCGATTTCCTGGCGCAGCGCATCGCGGGGGTGGCCGATCTCGTGGCGCGCGAAAGGCAAAAAAAGCCGGAATATCTGATCGGAACGATGATCGAATTGCCGCGAGCTGCGTTAATGGCGGAACGTCTTGCGCAGACCGCGGAGTTCTTCAGCTTTGGAACCAACGATCTGACGCAAACGACGCTTGGCGTCTCGCGTGACGATGCGGGATCGTTTCTGGGCGAATATCTGGCACGCGGAGTTCTGGCGCAGGACCCGTTCGTCAGTATCGATATCGATGGTGTCGGCGAACTGGTGAGGATTGCGGTCGAACGCGGCCGCCGGGGCAGGGCGGACATAAAACTCGGGATCTGCGGCGAACATGGCGGCGATCCCGCGACAATTCACTTTTGTCATGAAACGGGACTCGACTACGTCTCATGTTCGCCATTCCGGGTCCCGGTGGCCCGTCTGGCTGCAGCGCAGGCTGCTATTAACAAGCGTTAACTGACGCCATTGACCAAGCGCCCGCGCGCATTTGGCGTTTTCATTGAATCGAAAAAGCGTCCCAGGCCTTTGAAATTGGCGCTTTTTCTGCGTCGCCGCCGTCGCACCGAAGCGGCGCTATGGCGCGCCGCGAAGGCGAAAACCGGGAAACCAATTCTGCTGAAACGATTTAGTCCGTATAATGATGGTGTATTCCGTGACATCTGGCCACCAAGGTTAACGGCAGTTCTATTCCGTACAGTGACGTTTGTTTCCGTGACGCCGCGTCACGAATGTTTAGTTTTTTTGTTGACGTTCTGTAAACGCCTTGTTAGCTGAATCACATGAGATGGGCCGAAGACGTGCTCGGAGTAAAAGCATGATCGATCGAGTAGAGGCGGCCCACCGCCGGGCCGATTGCGTTCTGAACTACGCGACGGCCATCGTGCTGACGGGCCTGGTTGTCTGGACGAAGTTCGATCCGTATACGATTAATCAGCAGACAGATATTTTGATTCCGTCCCGGATTGCGGTCACGCCGGCGGCGGCGGTGTTTGCCCCATCATATTCATATGCCGAGGTGGATCAGTCCGAGTGCCTCGCGGAAGCGCTGTATTATGAGGCGCGCGGCGAAGGAACCGAGGGCGAAAAGGCGGTCGCGGAAGTCGTTCTTCAGCGCACGCGCGACGCCAATTACCCGCACACGATTTGCGGCGTGGTCTATGAAGGCGTGCAACCGAACCGAAAAGACTGCCAGTTTTCATTTGCCTGCGACGGCGCCTTGCGCAAGCCCAAGGAGCGGGGCACCTGGCAGAATGTGCGTTTGCTGGCGGACAAAATTGTGACGGGAGCCGTCAAACTCGCGGGCCAAACCGGCCACGCCATTGCCTATCACAGCGTCGACGTGGACCCGGCCTGGGCCGATGAGATGGTCGAGACGGCGCAGATCGGAAATCACATCTTCTATCGCCGCGATCCGAACCGGATCGCAGTGAGCGCCGCAGAAGCGGACCCCGAACGTGAGGCCGACAATGCGCTGCAAAAGATTCAGGACATCGCGGACGGTTCAAAGGAAGTCCATTCCGAGGTCCAGGCTTCGAACGCTGTGGGTCAGGGCGCCTGAGGAAATAAAGTCGACGCCGGTTTCCGCGATCGCGCGCACGCGTTCCAGCGCAATTCCGCCGGACGCCTCAAGTTTGGCGCGCCTGCGGGTTATTTCCACCGCCTGACGCATGACCGCAACCGACATGTTGTCGAGCAGGACTGCATCGAATCCGAGCGCGAGCGCCTCCTGGAGCTGGTCGAGCGTGTCCACTTCGACTTCGACCTTCACCATCGGCCCGAGGTGGTGTTTAAGACGCGACATCACCGGACCGAGCCCGCCTGCGGCGGCGATGTGATTGTCCTTGACCAGAATGGCGTCATCGAGCCCGAAGCGGTGATTGAGGCCCCCGCCGCAGCGCACGGCGTACTTCTGCAGCAGACGCAGCCCCGGAATCGTTTTCCGGGTGCAAATGATGCGGGCTCCGGTTCCGGCGATGCGAGCGACCAGAGCATCGGTCGAAGTGGCGACGCCCGAGAGATGGCTGAGGAAATTCAGGGCGACCCTTTCGGCAGTGAGAATGCCTCGGGCCGGACCTTCGATAGAAGCAATCGCTGCGCCAGCCGAAACCGGTTCACCGTCGCGGAGATGGCGCTGAATGTGGACGCCGGGATCGATCAGCCGGAACGCGATTTCGGCTGCGACGAGACCCGAAATCACGCCGCGCTCGCGCGCTACGATCGCAGCATGGGCGGTGCGGCCGGGCGGGATCAGGAGATCGGTTGTCAAATCTCCGGCGCGGCCGAGATCCTCTTCCAACGCCCGCCTTACAATCGGTTCTATCAGCAGCGGATGGGGCGCACCGGCCGGATCGGCGTCGCGGCTTCCACCGCGATAATCGTCATCAGGCGGCACGGCGCTGCGCCCTTGGGCGGACCTTCAACATGGCCTCTACCGCGGCTCTGGCACGCACCGAAACCAGCGGATCAACCGTGATTTCGATCCTTTCTCTCTGGAGTGCCTCAAGGATGCCTGCGAGCGTGATGCGCTTCATATGCGGGCAGAGATTGCACGGACGAATGAATTCGACCGAAGGTGCATCCACGGCCAGATTGTCGCTCATTGAACATTCGGTAATGAGCGCAACCCGGGCCGGTTTTTTGCTGGTGATGTAATTTCCCATGGCCGCGGTTGAGCCCGCGAAATCCGCGGCCGCAATGACTTCGGGCGGACATTCGGGATGGGCGAGCACAACGAGACCTGAATGTGCGGAGCGCAGCTCACGGATGTCGGCCGCGGAAAATCGCTCATGCACTTCGCAGTGGCCGTTCCAGGTGATGATATTGATCGGGGTTTGTGCGGCGACGTTGCGGGCCAGATATTCGTCCGGGATCATGATGACCGACTCAACGCCCCGCTCGGCGGCGATGAATTCGACCACATCTGCGGCATTGGCTGATGTGCAGCAGATGTCGGACTCCGCCTTCACTTCCGCCGACGTATTCACGTAGGAGACCACAGGAAGGCCGGGATGGGCGCGCTTCAGCGCCCGAACATCCCTGGCGGTAATCGACGAGGCGAGCGAACAACCGGCGAGCTCGTCGGGAATCAGGACCTTCTTTTCGGGAGACAGGACTTTTGCGGTTTCCGCCATGAAGCGCACGCCGGCCTGGACGATAATGCCGGCGTCGGTTTTGGCCGCTTCACGGGCCAATTGCAGCGAGTCGCCGACGAAGTCAGCGACGCAGTGATAAATCTCCGGCGTCATGTAATTGTGCGCGAGAATGACCGCGCGTTTCTCGCGCTTCACGCGATTGATCGCCGAAATACAAGGGGCGAAAACCGGCCATTCGATTTCTGGAATGACGCGTTTGACCCGTTCGTAAAGGGGCGCCGTTTCGGCGGCGACTTCGGGAGTATAGGAAAGTTGCGGCATGGGCATTATACTCTCGTTGAGTATATTTGGTTGATCAAAAAAGGCCGGACGCGACCGGCGGTGGACCAAGTTAATATGCTTCCTTTGAGTATAAGGTCAAGACTGCGGTCGTATGGCGCGGCCAAAGCCGTAGCGAACACCGGGGGCAGGGCGCTCGCGTAAGACCTCCCTGCGAAAGCGGAACTGCTCTGCCGGCCGTCCGCCGGTCTTGCGGGACATTCGTCCGGTCCGCTCGACGAGGCCCTGCGCCTCCACCAGGCGCCGAAAATTCTGTTTGTGCAGCCGGATGCCTGACAGAGCTTCCACAGTGCGCTGAAGCTCCAGCAAAGTGAATTCGCCGGACATTAATTCAAACACGACCGGACGGTATTTGATTTTTCCCCGCAACCTTCCCATTGCGGTGGCGAGGATACGGCGGTGGTCGAAGACCATGCTGAGGCCCAGTGGGCCAATGGGCCCGTCGGGAGGAGTGGCCCCTCCGTCCCGCTGTGCCTCGATGACGAGCCCGGCTTCATAGAGGAGCTCGTAACGTTCGAGGACTTTTTCCTCATCCCAGCCGCTGGCGCCGCCGCCGAAGCAGAGCCGGATGCGGTCATTCCGGATCGCCCGGACTTCAGGAGTCGGTGCAGCATCCGCGAATTGCCGCAAACTTGGGACGACCTGTGATGCGATCATCGCCGGCGCGCCTTCGCGCCAATCCTCCCATGGAAAGAACATGTACCAATCGCGCCACGCTACGCCCGCACGTTCCAGCGGCGTCCGGGTAAGCGCGAGATAGCCCACGGACACCACGCGGGGCCCTTCGCCTGGGCGCGCCGAGTGCCGGCCGCGATCGCCAAAAGTATAAAGCTGTTCCACATAGCCGAGCTGGACACCGGTCTGCGCCTGAACCCAGTTGCGCAGACCCGATTCCAGAGTGCGGTGCGACAGGGGATCGAAATGGCCGAACGGGAGTGCATCGGCCACCCCGTCGCGCTTTGCGCGACATTCATCTTGATTCCGCACCGGTGCGGCTATTGCCGCACCGGTCGGGGCGCGCTCTGCGCGACTTGCTTCTTGATTCTGCGCCGGTGCGGCTACTGCTGCACCGGCCGGGGCACGGCGATGCACGACCAGCACGCGCGGGCGCTCCTCCTGCACCGACACAATTGCGGCGGAAAGTCCGATCAGGACCGTCTGTTCGCCAACGCTGTGATCGGC
>JAGWSK010000442.1 GCA_028869355.1 Alphaproteobacteria bacterium
GCGGCCTCGGGCATCGGCGCCGCCTCGTATAACGACACGCGCATCCTCGCCGATGCGCTGCATCTGAACGTGCAGATCGTCAACGGCTTCACCGGCAATGAGGCCGAGATGAGCATGCTGCGCGGCGAAGTGGCGGCGCAGGTGGGCACGGTGGATTCGCTGAAGGAATTCGTCGTCGAGGGCCGTGGATTCTGGGCGCTGGCCATGTCGGGCGATGCGCACGCGCTCCCGGGCGTGCCGCGCCTGGCCGATTATGTGAAAGACGACAAGGGCAAGAAGTTGCTGGCGCTGCTGCAGGCGCTGTCGGAGATGGGCCGGCTGACCGCGGGGCCGCCGGGAATTCCGGCCAATGTGCTCGCGGTCGAGCGTGGCGCGATGACGGCGGTGATGAACGATCCGGCATTCCTGGCGGATGCGAAAAAGCTTGGGCTGCCGATCGATTATGCGCCGGGCGAAGTGGTGGAAGCGAAGATGAAGTCCGCGCTCAATCAGCCGGAAGAAACGGTAGCGGCGCTGAAGAAAGCGGCCGGCGGCGGCGGATAAAGTCGGTTTAACGTTTCGCTTGATCTCGTCACACCACCGCCGGAGCTATGATAGCGGTGGCTTGCCGGAGCGTTCGGGAACGTTGACCTCTTTGCGTTTCATCGCTGACCTAGAATGTCAATTTTGATTGAAGGCCGCGACTCGCTGCCGGGAAGGGCTTTTTATAGATTGCCTGATATAAAGACTCGATTGCATCGATAATAGCTGCCAGCGCGCTTTTGGTGGCCTGTTCTGTTGCGGCCGGGATTCCCTTTGGGTGGGTAAGGGTGTTACGCAAGTTTATGGCGCTCCCCAAAGCGCTCCACCAATTAGCCTGCTTATACGTTGCGTTGCCTGAAAAATGGCGGTGTAGGAACGCGATTCGATCCTCTAAACGTGACATCTTTAAGCCGCTTAGCTTGAATGCCCCGCTTTCCAGCCTTGCTTCTTGTTCGAGCAAAAATCCCTTCTCATGAATCGAAAATTCTGGCCGCTTTGAAAACTCATCGCATATCGCGTTGACGTGGGCTTCCAGCGCAGAAAAGCTGAGCATAAGCGCTGCATGTAAATGGGCATCTCGACGGATGTTATCGCCCGATACAATAGCGATTTCCAAAAAACGCTTAGCTTCTTCCAAAAGCTGAGACGCAAAGGCGTCAATATCAGCCACTTGCCGCCTTCGCTTTTAGCTTTCCTACTTCAAGGGCTGCAACCTTGGCATGAAATTGGGCTATCGCAACATCGATATTCGATTTCGATATGCCTTCGCCATTCTCTGATTGCAGGAAAAACAGCTCAGCAAACCGCCCACGTTCCTTCGGGTCGGTGCGATAACCGAGGCCACGATATTGTTCCGGGTCGCTTTTATGCCTTCCTTTCACCAAGGCCGCGACGTTTAGGGGATCGTGTCCCGTCGCCGACGCGAGCGCGAAGTGACGCTTAAGACGGACTTCATTATTCCGAAGCATTCCTGCGATGTAGGCCCAGGCAGCCAATATCGCGGGATTAGTTGCTTTCTCCGGATAATCCGGCGGCGCTTTTTTCTGGCCCTTCGCGAAAGCGGCGCGCTGTGCCTTAAGCAGCGATGCAAACTGCTTGCCGGCGCGTATCAATCCGGCGTCTTTCCAAATATCGGGCTTTGACGCTCTGAGCGCTTCCCATTCCGTATCGCGGACACCGGTAGCACAAAGCTCCGGCGTGGTTTCCATAGTTTCAAATTTTTTTGGATCAATCTTCGCGCCTTCGAAATAATTCAAGACAAACGTCCGCGCCAATTGCACCGAAATGGGGCCGCCCCGTGAGCGCCTATCGGCGAAATCTGTTCCCGCATCAAGAAGGCCGACCGACTGAAACCAGTCGCGCAGTTCCGGTCCCATGACCGTTTCGTGCATGCGGTCAAAGAGGTCACCAGAAATGGCGATGTTGGTATTGGAAATCAGCTGTACGTCTAGCCGCTGTTCCATGTTCAAATCGAAGTAGACCTTCACTCCGTGGTATTCATCGACACCGGCATTGAGGGCAACGCGGATCGCTTCGAAGCGATGCTGCCCGCCAATGATTTTTAGCGGATGCGCAACGTCAAATTCCGTTGTGAATTCAGCCACAATATTGCTAAAGCTGCGCCGCAGTTTCGCATCTTCGATCATTCGAGCGTAAGCGGGGGCATTTTCGACGATTTCCCGATTCGCGCGATATTCGGCTTGTTCTTCGGGGTCGAGTGGAACGTCCGTCGTGCCCAGAGCAATTAGCTTGCTCGCTTTGACATGACATTCGGCATAGCGCGCGCCGGTCCGATGATCGGTGAGGGGCAAAATGCTCTGTTCCAGTGGATCGAAATCCGCCAAGAATTTCAAGAAATTTGCGCTCTGATTTTCCACTGCCGAATCGGCCTTCGATGACATACGTAATTCCTCGCGAGGCACCTACTCTGTCGGGGCACTGGTTCGCAGAGTCAATCGGGCACGAAGTCAGAGGGCTGGCCTGACTGCAACTTCATTACCGGCCGCTTTTAGTGCATAATTCCCCTCAAGGGGAGGGTTGAATCAGGGGGCTGCTTTGACCGCGATGAGTTGCATGTCGAAAATCAGCGTCTGGTTGGACGGGACAGTGCCCGTTCCTTGTGCGCCATAACCGAGCGACGCCGGTATCACCAATTCCCACTCGTCGCCTTCTTTCATCAGTGACAGCGCTTCCTGCCATCCCGCGATCAGTTTTGCCACCGGCAGATCATGCGTTTGGCCGGGCTTGGTCTGATCGAAGACATAACCGTCAACGAGAGCGCCCTTATACGCGACGGTAACCGTGTCGTTCGGGCCGGGTGTTTTGCCGGTGCCCGTTTTGACGACGCGATATTGCAGTCCGCTCGGCCGCACCACGGTGCCGGCCTTTTTTGCATTGGCGTCGAGATATTCCTGGTTTGCCTGCGGACTGATGTCACCGGCAAAGGCGGGAATGGAGAAAGAGAGAAGAAGAATGGCGGCGATCGGAGAAATCCGTGTACGGTATATCATTGAAGTCACCCGGCAGCGCTCGCCGCGCTCGCAATCCCCTCCCCGATTTTGCAAAGCAAAATCGACCCTCCCTCAAGGGGAGGGTAAAGTGCCTGTAGCACTTCGCGCATGGTTTTCACAGCCGGGAGAGGAGGGATTGGGCGGCGGCGGGGGCGCGCAGCTTTGCGCCGGCAATGAAATAGATGAAGACGTCGCCGCGACTGGTCCATGTTGCGGCGCGCTGTGCCCAATCGCCCAGTGCGGCTTCGGAATAGCCAGTTGCAACCTGCTCTTCGTTCCGCATCAGGCGGGCATAAGTGAAATCGGCGATGGGTTGATCGATGCGCGGATATTCCGCTGAATCGGCGAAGACGATGGCGCAGCCGTAGCGGCGGGCAAGATCGTAGAACTCTTCGCACTGAAAACTCGCATTGCGGGGTTCGAGTGCGTGGCGCAATGGCAAGCGTCCGGCTTTTGCCGGAAGCAGCTTCAGAAAAGCTTCGAAATCCTGCGCGTCGAATTTCTTCGTCGCCGCAAACTGCCAGTTGATTGGCCCGAGTTTGTCGCGCAGCTCAACAATGCCCTGGCCGACGAAGCGCTCAATGGCTTCACCGGCATCGCCGAGCTCTTTGCGATTCGTGCAGTAGCGCGACCCCTTGAGCGAAAATACGAAGCCATCCGGCGTCTCGTCGCGCCAGCGGGCGAAATTTTCCGGTTTGAAAGCCGAATAGAATGTACCGTTGATCTCGACGGAGTTGAGGGCGCGGCTCAAAAACTCGAGTTCGCGTTTTTGCGGCAGTCCCGGTGGATAAAACACGCCGCGCCACGGCGGATAATTCCAGCCGCCGGTACCGACGTGGATCGCTCCTTTGCTCAAATCCGCGAGTTACTGTGGTGTGGGAGGTGGTAACACGGAGGCGGGCACAGCCTGCCAATTGGTGTTGCAGTCGCGAACATAGGGGTAATAGCCCATCGGGTCCTGGCAATAATACCAGACCTGCGGGCCAGCGGCGCCCGCAGTTCCGTCCGGCGGCGGCAGATAATCCGTCTGCGGCGGAAGTCCATAACCGGCCGGAGGTGGCAGATAGGTCTGCGGAAAACCGTAAATCTCGTTGACATAGGGTCCGGAGGTGTCGGGGAAGAAATAGGGATATTCAAAGCCGTCGTAATAAGGCAGACCGAGAAGATCAGGCAGCGGAACGAAAAACGGTACACCGGCAGCAAAGCCGCCGCGGAATCGGCGCTCGCCGAACCTTCCGAAACGCCCCTCGCGTCCAGCGAACCCTCCCGCGCCTGCTCCGAAGCGTCCCTGGAATCCGCGTCCTGCCAATCCGGCGCCGGGGAATCCCGGCCGCGCAAAACCACCGCGCAATCCGCCCGGCGCAACGCCCCGTATGCCTGGTGCACCGCCGCGCATACCCGATGCTGCACCACGAGCGCCGCCAACGCGGGCACCGGATTGGAGACTGCCCGACGCCGCGAGAGTTTGCGATTGCGTGACAAGGCCGCATCCGAACATCGCCACAAGGCAGAGAGCCCATCGTCTCATTGCGCCAGCCGCGCTCCGGACATTTGCGGACTCATCATACTACTGCTTTGGTATAATGGACAAATTTTCAGAAATCGGGCGGAAACGCATCCCTCACCCGGCCACGATGCGCTTACGTCGTAAGCGCGGGCGCGCCCTTGCGCTCGCTCCGCTCGCTATCCCCGCCCCGATCCTGCTTCGCTCTGCCGAGCTACGCAGGATCGAGCCGCCCCAGGGGGCGGGTTGATCAGAGGATGAAGCTGAGGGAGCCGAGCGAACCGAGCTCCTGGGCATCGATGAACACGCGGCGCTCGCGAATTTTCAGGCCGGAGTCCCCGCGCTTCAGGATGTAGCGATAGGCGCCGGTATATTCGCGGATACGTTCGTAACGCCGGTAGCGGTGGCAAATGAAATTGGCGGCGGCCGTGATCAGATCGCCTTCCACGGCGAGGATGCGCACATTTCCGATCAGACGCCGGGTGCGCGAATGGGGATATTCCGCGTGACAGTCCGGGCTCATCAGCCGCTTCACGCGTTCGCGGATGCGGACAATGTCATCGGCGAGGATGAACAGCGTGTTGTGATGATCGCCTTCCGGATGATCGTTCGGCGGCACGTAGTAGGCGGCATCTTCCGTCAGCAGAGCGAGCCATTCGTCGAGACGCCATTCGTCGAGCAGCGCCGCTTCGCGGTAGAGCAGATCTTCGACTTCGGCGCGTGTCACTTCCGGCATTCAGACGGCGTCCATCATCTGATTCCAGCGGCGCCAGAAAATCCGCAAATGGTGCTCATCGCTATTGAGCTGCTCGTCCTCGCGCCCCATGCCGCGCGACATTTCGGTCCAGCGGTCGTCCTGCCAGTTCGCGAGCCCCTGCTGCACCAGTTCGAGCGCCTCGACATCATCCGGAGTGGCAAATCCACCAGGGCCATAGAACGTGAGAAACGCGTCCAGGCGCCGTGCCCGCGCGGCTTCACTTTCCTCGACCGGCCCAAGCGCCCAGGCGGTGACATGCATCTTCGCCGGGCCGTCGGGAAAGAAAGTCCGTACCGTGACGGATGAACCGTCATTGATGACGAGATTGGGGAAAATGATCAGGTTGCGGTTGGTGTCGGCAACACGGCGCGCGCGTTCGGGACCGAGGCGCTCCACCAGTTCGCGGCGGATTTGCTCCATCTCCGGCTTCGCGGCTTCGCCGTAGATCGGAATCCAGGCCGCCACCGGACGGCCACGGAAATTGATGTTGTCGGTGGTGAAATGGCCATTACCGAGATCGACCGCCAGGCCTTTGGTCGGAAGAACGCGGCCGTCGGAGGGGCGCTCGATCTTTACGCCCGAATTGGCCATGTAGTTCAGCCAGGTCGCATGCGTGCTCGGCAGGTGGTAGTCGTCGACACTGTTCTCGACCATCAGCTTCCAGTTGGCCGCGACGTCATATTCCTGCGTCCCGGCGACGATCTCCATGCATCCCGACGGCGACTGATCGAGTACGAGGTCGATATAGTCGCGCGCGCGCCCGAGATAATCCTGCAGGCCCGGCGCGTGCGCATCGAGATTGAGAAACCAGAAGTCGCGATAGGATTCGAAGCGCGCAGGCGCCTTCAGCCCGAGTTCTTTGGTGTCGAATTCGCCTTTATAGGCTTCGGCGCCGGGCACAATCCCGAGCACTCCATCATTGCGATAGGCCCAGCCGTGATAGACGCAGCGGAAGCTGCGCCGGGAACCCTCGCGCTCGGTGCAGACGATCGCGCCGCGATGGCGGCAGGTGTTCAGGAAACAATGAATGTCGCCGCGGGCGTCGCGGTTGAAGATCACCGGCCGGCCGGCGACCTTGCGGGTGACGAAATCATTCGGCTTTTTCAGTTCGGAGGAATGGCCGACATAGATCCAGCATTTGGCGAAGATTTTCGCCATTTCCTCCTGCAGTACGGCGGCCGAAACCAGGGCTTCGCGGTCAAGCAGGAACCGCTTTCGCATCGCGTCGTCGATGATGTAGCTGCGCGGCATTTCTGTGCCCTGTTTGCCTTACGCCGTCCCCTGTCGGGCTGCAAACCGCCTCTGGCGCTTTGCAACGCCCTCCCCCGTAAACGGGGAAGGAAAGGGTGGCGTGTTTCATTAACCGATGTTATGGCCGTCGCCAATTGTAGTGGACCAACCCCATGCACGACACCGTCAAGGATACGCATTGGCACGAACCGAAAGCCGGTGAAAATGCCGGATTTGGCAATTTCCGCCGCCCGAAGCTGCCTTATGACCGGTTCATGGAGGACGAAGGCGTTCCGGTGTATCGCGGCATCGGCTTCAGCCGGGTGCACGACCTGCCGATGCAGCGGTGGGCGCGCCTTGGTGGCCGCGGCAGCTACGTCCAGCTCTACGGCACGGAAGGCCTGTGGGGGATGTATGTGGTGGAGATTCCGCCGCGCGCGGCGCTGAATGTCGAGCGGCATCTTTATGAGAAGATCGCCTTTGTAGTGGAGGGGCGCGGCTCGACCGAGGTCTGGCAGGACGGCGACAGCCGGCGTCATGTGTTCGAATGGCAGAAGGGGTCGCTGTTCACGATTCCGCTGAACGCGCAGCACCGAGTGGTGAATGCATCGAGCGCGCCGGCCCTGCTGTTATGCGGGACTTCAGCCCCGAACGTCATCAATCTGCTCGACGACACCAATTTCATCTTCAACTCCGACTATCAGTTCCGCAGCCGTTTTTCCGGCGCGGAAGATTTCTTCAAACCGCGTGATGACATTGAGCCCGATCCGGTGCGCGGGCTGGCGATGCGCCGGAGCAATCTGATTCCCGATGTCATCAACGCCGAACTGCCGCTGGATAACCGGCGCTCGCCGGGCTATCGCCGCGTCGAGCCGATGATGGCCGGCAACCGGTTCTATCAATTCGTCGGGCAATACGAGACCGGGCGCTATTCCAAGGCGCACAAACACCACTCGACGGCCGTGCTGATCTGTCTCAAGGGCAGCGGGTATACCTATACCTGGCATGAAGCACTTGGCCCGACACCGTGGAAGGATGGCCGGGCGGAGAAGGTTCTGCGCCAGGACTATGAGTATGGCGGGATCGTCAGCGCCGCGCCGATGAGCGGCGACTGGTTTCACCAGCATTTCGGCGTCGCGAAAGAGGGCTTGCGCGTGCTGGCGTGGCACGGACCGAACAATCATCCGGCGCTCAAAGCCGGGCGTCCGGGCGAAGCGCTGAAAGATATCTGGGCGGTCGATCTCGACAAAGGCGGCGCGGCGATTCCGTATCACCTGGAAGACCCGGCGCTGCGCCGCGAGTATGAAGAAACCCTTGTCCGTGAGGGCCTGAAAACGCGGATGAAACCGGAGTTTTACCTTCCGGGCGGTGCAACCGCAGCCGATGCTATCGGCGGGCCGTAAGGATGCTCCGACGTTACGGGTTGGGTGCGGCGGGCGCCTCCGGGGCTGCCTGCGAGAAGACATAAACCGAAACGGCTTTCAGCTCCTCTGGCTTCAATTTATCGCCGAATGCCGGCATGACGCCGCGTCGCCCCTTCGTCATCGACTCCACGATGGACGCCTTGTCGGATCCGTAGAGAAAAAGATCTTTGCGCGTGAGATTGGTTGAACCCAGCGCCGGATTTCCGGTCGCATCTTCCTCGTGGCAGTCGAAGCAGTTGCCTTTGGCGTTGTCCAGAAACAGCGCTTTTCCGCGCGCCGCTTTTGCCGGATTGGACTGCTGCCCGGTGAGTTGCAAAACATATTCGGCAAGATCGTCGATTTCTGCGGATGTGACGGTTTTCACCCGGCCATAATCTTCCAAATCGTGCTGGTTGCGATATTGCGGGTCGAAGGCCAGCATGTCCGCTTCAACCCCGCGCGCATTGGGATTGCCCGATCGCACGCCGTACCGCACCGTCCATTCGACATCCGATGGCAATTTGTTGACCCCGCCGGATGCAAGATCGTCGCCGGAAAACCGCCATTCGTCGTCAGTCAGGTCGGGGGCATGCGCTTCCTTGCGGCCTTTCAGATCCTCCCCGTGGCAGACTGCACAATTTTTCTGGTACACGACCCGCCCGAGCGCCAGCGCGCCGGCACTCAGGCGGATCGATTTGCCGATGTCATTGATCGGCACGCTGGCCAATTCCTCCGGGCGGGAGAGAAATTCTCCATATTCGTCGTCGCTCACCTTGTCCCCAATCGGGTGCCCGCCGGCGGGCGTTTGGCGTACATCGCTCGCTTGCGCCGGCGGCGCAGACGATTGGGTGACCTGTGCCGGGTTACATGATGCGATCAGCAATGCCGCCGCTGCCGGAGCAATCCGTCGGTATACTGGAACTTTCAAGGGCTCCCCCCGGATCAACGCTTTCCTGCTGAGCTTCAGAATATCACCGCCGCGCTCATCTTATGTGGGCCCAGCAGCAATATTTTGCGCGCCAGTTTCACATCAGAGAATCCGGGAAACTTGAAAGGCTAGACGGCCCTGATCACGGGCGCCGCAAAGCGAATCGGCCGTGAGACAGCGCTCGCCCTCGCCGGCCGCGGAACCAAGATCATCATCCATTTTCAACCGAGTTGCCGCCACATTTGCGCAAGCGGCGTGATCCGGAAACCGGTCTCGCGCTGACCGATCCGGCCCTGCCGGATTAAAGTCAACCCGGCAGAAGACCGGTCTCGGTGACCTTGCGAGCGACGCCCTCATCGGTTGCAGTCATCACCGCTGCCTGCATGACAAGACTGGCTCCGATGTCGAGTGCCACGGCATCTTTGGCTTTCGTCAGCAGAATTTGGGCGGCAGATGCGACCTCAAATGCGGCCGTCCCTTTTTTCACTTCTTCTTTGAGAATGAAGCGGGCAACCGGCCAGAGCTTCGAGACACATGAAAAGGCATCTTCATCTGTCCGGTGCGCAGGATGGATGAAAGCCATGCCCCAATCCTTTTTGCTCCTTCTGTCCATCGTCGCTTTGCACAAGGCGTCGATGTTTGGAATTTGGCTGGCACCGTCGTGAATGATGCCGTCAAGTATGATCCGCCAGACGGACAAACATCCTGGCAAAACCGACCTGACCATCTGCCAGATCGCGAGTTCTTTCAGCGCCCACGCACCGTTCGGACTTGACAGAACATCCTGCAACCCTGCGGTTCGCGCGATGTCTTCGGCGCCCCTGTATTCCGTCGCTGCTCGCGCGGCAGCTCCGGCAAGCGCCCCGGCTGCAAACAGGGTCCCTGCGCCAATCCGGTTTCCAGCGCCACCGTAAATCGATGTGAGAAGTGCAAGCAGGCGTTTGCGCGTCGGGCGACGTTGAGCACCGGAGGCCGGCAAATGAGGTTTGATAATACCGGCTACCAGAATATTTCGCTTCGCGAGCTCCGGCCGCTTTGCTGAAAAGGCGTAAACCGGGGCGTTTTCCATCGCGTCCCACCGCAACGTTGCTGGATTACCATTTCATTCGCGCAGCCTGGTCTGCTCGCGGACAGCCA
>JAGWSK010000443.1 GCA_028869355.1 Alphaproteobacteria bacterium
GTCCTGATCGCCGATGACGATCCGGCGCATGTGCAACTGTTGAGCGACATCCTGTCGCCGCTTGGATTTGACCTCATGCGTGCCGGTGACGGACGGTCGGCTATTGCAGCGGCCATACAGGCGCGCCCCGATGCGATTTTGCTGGATATCACCATGCCCGATATCAGTGGCTGGGCGGTCGCGCAGGAATTGCGGAAATCTCCGGCCGCCGGCGCTGCGATTGTCATGGTATCGGCCAATGTCCATGAGCTGCGCATGGCGCGCCGCAGTGATGGCCAGCAAAATGCATTTCTCGCCAAACCGATCGATATCCGTCAATTGCTGGAACGTCTGGAGGACGTACTGGACCTCGAATGGACTTATGAGCTCCCGCTTCCGGTCCGGCGTGCGCTCGATTCCCCGGGGCTTCCGCAAATCGCGCATAGCGTTGATGCCGACAGCATCATCGCGCTGTGCCGGATTGGACATGCAAGCGGTGTCGCCGCGCGGATCGACGAGCTGGAGCGGCACCAACCCGAGGCCGCACCCGCAATCGCAACTTTGCGCGAGCTGCTGCGGGATTTCCGCCTGCGTGAAATGATCGAATATCTGGAGGCACTGCGCGACGATGAGTGGTAGGCGGGATATCGTGCTGGTGGTTGACGATTCGTCGGAATCGCTGGGTTTTCTCACACGCGCCCTCGAGCAGGCCGAATTCACGGCGCTTGTCGCAAAAGACGGCCCCAGTGCGCTGGAGCTGCTGGAAAATGTCACGCCGGACGTGGTGCTGATGGACGCGGTGATGCCCCGGATGGATGGTTTTGAAACCTGCCGGCGAATCAAAGCGGGACGGCGTACGGCTCATTTGCCCATCATCTTCATGACCGGATTGAGCGAGACGCAGCATGTGGTCGAGGGTCTGAACGCCGGCGGCGTCGATTACGTGACAAAACCGATTGTGATCGACGAATTGCTGGTTCGCATCCGGGTGCACCTGTCGAATGCCAGGATTTCCCATGGCGCCCGCAACGCGTTGGACGCGACCGGACGCTTCCTGATTGCGACCAATGAGGCCGGTCAATTGATCTGGTCGACGATGCTGGCGGAGACGCTGCTCTCTGCCGCGTTTGCGGGCTGCGATATTCAGCAGGAGGGCTTGCCGCCGGAGGTCAGTGCCGAACTCGCGTCGCTGATTGGTGGAGCGCGCAGCCAATCGGCGGAGCCGGCTGTCCTCGCCGGCGACAACAAACGGCTCAATTTCTTTTATCTCGGAGGAACACAGCCGAATGAATTCCTTTTCCGGATCACCGAAGGACCGATTGGCGAAAGCGATCTCCTGCAGGTCAAATTGGGCCTCACCCAGCGCGAGGCAGAAGTATTGACCTGGATCGCGGGCGGCAAACCCAATCGCGACATTGGCGAGATTCTGGGAATCAGTCCGCGAACCGTCAACAAACATCTGGAGCAGATATTCACCAAACTCGGAGTCGAGAACCGGGCTTCCGCCGCGGCGCACGCAACGAAGATTCTTGCTTCACGCAACTGAGGCAGCCCGCACCAAACCGAAAATCAGGAGGCCAAACTCCCTCCCCACCCGGCAAACAAAAGGGCGGATCGAAGGCGCCCTTGATCTCCGGGCCGATCATTACCGCGCAGGCGAAATTCTTTGGATCGCGATCATAGTCTCCGTGTGGAGACGAATTCCGAACCGGAAAATGCGCGACGGTGGCATGCGTTTTCAGTTCGCCCATTTCGGCGGTGCGACATTCGCGGAAGCAGCAACTTTGCAATCCGTTTGCTATTGGTTCATTCCCCCTGGGCCAATGACAGGTAATCTCATGGTCAGCATCGGATGACGGCGCAATCGGTTACGTTGACGCGCGTCGGCGCAGGCGCGAGCACCCGCGACTTCATGCGCGTGCCACATTTGACCCAAGGGCATGATCCCTATTGGATCGCGCCGGTGTCGCTGTTCGCAGGACCTCTTTCCTTTGGGGAGGGCCCTCGACTCAGTCCCAAGGTGAACCCATGGTTCCAGCACGGGGAGGCCGCACTGTGGGTGGCCGGGCGCGACGGGAATCTGGCCGGCCGCATCTCCGCACAGCTCGATCACAACCATCTCAAGCTCTACATGGACGATACCGGCTTCTTCGGTTTCTTCGACTGTATTGATGATCAAGTCGTTGCAGACGCCTTGTTCAATACGGCTTTTGCGTGGCTTCGCGATAAGGGAATGCGCCGCTGCGTAGGACCATTCAGCTTCAACATCAATGACGAGGCCGGACTTCTGATCGACGGTTTCAACTGCCCGCCGCGTATGATGATGGGCCACGCCCAGCCCTATTACAGACGTCTGGTCGAAACCGCCGGCTTTACCAAGATCGTAGACATGCGCGCCTACCTTACGCCGATGGACACGGCGCTGCCCTATAAACAGCTCAAATGGTTGAGGCGCGGGTTGGCACGCAACCCACGCCTCGCGGTGCGCACGCTTGATCCATCGCACTACGATGAGGATATCGCTGCGGTCATGGACATCTTCCGTGCAGGCTGGGCCGAGAACTGGGGTTCGATCCCGGTGACCGCGGCCGAGGCGAAGCACATGGCCGCGGAGATGAAGTACATCCTGATCCCCGAACTTGTCGCGATTGCGACTATCGACGCAAAGCCCGTCGCCATGTGTCTCGCGCTCCCGGATTTCAACGAATTGATCCGTGACCTGAAAGGCCGGCTGTTCCCCTTCAGCTGGGCCAAGTTTCTCTGGCGTATTTTGACCCGGCGATCATACGTGTCGGGAACCCGCGTGCTCTTGATGGGCGTGTTGCCGGAATACAAGAACAAACCGGCCGGTTCGCTGTTGGCGCTACTCACAGTCGGCGCGGTGCGCGAGGCTTCCCTTAAGCTGCGCATGCCGGTGTGCGAAATGAGCTGGGTGCTGGAGACCAATACCCAAACCTGTCACTCGATCGAGGATATCGGCGGCCGGATTTACAAGACTTATCGCATGTACGAACGCGAGCTATAGCGGAAGTCTTATGGTAATCCGCAAGTGCCCTCGCGCCCTCGATTCAGTGCGGCTATACTTGGCAGGAAGAGCAAAGCAGGCCATACCGTGCTGACCTATGGTCCCATCGTGCCGGGTCTTGTCCTGGGGTTCGTCCTCGGGACCTTCGGCGAATACTGGATCCACCGGGCGATGCATCGTGGACTCGTTCTCGCGAGGCGGCATGGTGATCATCACCGGGAAGGTGTGGGCCAGGGCGCGATCAAGGAATTCCGCGATTACGCCGGCGGCAGCGTTGCCACAGCCGTCATTTTCGCCCCCATCGACTATTTTTACCTATCCGGAGGTGCGTTGGCCGCCGGCCTGGTCGTTGGGCTTTTTATTCACGCGGTGTTTGCCGCCTGGTGTCATCAGGCGCAGCACGACGATCCCCGGCTCCTGCGCTGGCAATCGGAAACGCCGGTTCATTTTGTCCATCACAGACGGTCTCAGGCACGACACAATTTTGGCATCAGCGTCGACTGGTGGGATCGCCTGTTCGGAACCTACAAAGCCGACCCGAACTGGCGGACTCTGATCAATGCGCCGCCGCGGGCGTGGTGGCAAATCGATTGGGCGGATACGCGAACGTAGCGTCCGAACTCAGGGGGCCGCAGCCAGGCTATCTGTCAGAATGGGCTCGTGTCCTGCAGTGTTCCGGAGGTCCACCTTCAGATCGTCGCCGCCGGCAATTCTCACCTTCCAGCGGAAGGTGAGAACGCCAAGCAGGATTCCTGCGGAAACAAAAATTGAAAACGGTACCAGCCAGGCGGCGAATGCTGGCGAAAGCATCCCGTGTTCACCGAAA
>JAGWSK010000044.1 GCA_028869355.1 Alphaproteobacteria bacterium
TCTGAAGCGTTCGACGGCCGGGTTTCGGCGCTCGCTTACTCCTCCGTCCGCATGATGCGGGCGCTCGACCTGTGGCGGCGCATGGAAATGCATGCCCAGCCGATCACTCAGATTCTCGTCAACGAAGGCCGGCGGAACGGACGGGCGCTGCCCTTCTCGCTGCATTTCGACCATCATGAGATCGGCGTGCCGCTGGGTCATATCGTCGAAAACCGCCATATCCGGCGGGCGCTGCTTGGTGCTATCGCCGAGCAATCCAATGTCCGGTTCATGTCCGGCGTCAGCGTGAACAGCTTGAATGTGCGTGACCCCGACGCGGTGATTGAGCTTTCGGATGGAACGGAAATCATCGCAAAGCTCGTCGTCGCCGCCGAAGGTCGCGATTGCGCCTTGCGCGATGCGCAGGGTATCGGCACCGTCGCCTGGGATTACGAGCAACTCGGCCTGGTAACGACGGTTGAACATGAGCACCCGCATGGCGGTGTCGCTTACGAGCAGTTCCTGCCAACAGGTCCATTTGCCATTCTGCCGATGACCGGCAACCGCTCATCGTTGGTGTGGACGGAAAAAACCAGCGAAGCACGCCGGCTCCTTGCGCTGCCGGCCACCGGCTTCGCCGCAGAACTCGCCACGCGTTTCGGCGCGCATCTTGGCGCGATCGCCGCCACCGGGCCGGTCTGGAGCTATCCGCTGAAGCTGCAGCTCGCACGGCGCTACGTGAAACAGCGCTTCGCGCTTGTCGGCGATGCCGCGCACACGATCCACCCGCTGGCCGGGCAGGGATTCAATCTTGGCCTCAAAGACGTCGCTGCACTGGCCGAAACCGTGCTCGACAGCGCACGGCTCGGCACCGACTATGGCGATGAAACCGTACTCCGCCGTTACGAGCGCTGGCGCCGCTTCGATTCGACGGTGCTCGCGGCCGTGACCGATTCCATGAACCGGCTGTTTTCCAATGACATTCTTCCCTTGAGGCTGGTCCGCGATATCGGGCTCGGCATAGTCGACCAGGTCGCGCCGCTGCGGCGGATATTGATGCGCCACGCCGGGGGCGATCTCGGCACTCTCCCGCGTCTCCTGCGCGGCGAACCCGCGTGAAATTCCCCGCACCCGTTCACGGAGCCGTGCTATAGTTGAACTATCGGTAAGGTTTTCGCGCAGTACGCGCAGCCTGGTCGGGAACATCATCGCGAGCGCAATTCCGGCGATGAGCAAGAGGAGGAAGGGAATGGCATTGGCACAACTCGCACGTGGTCTGGCCACCGGTGTGGCTGCGGCTGCGATCATGTTTGCAATTTCGCCGGCCTCGGCGGGCGAGAATTACGGCTCGGTGCAGGGCGTGGTGAAAAGCGCCGCCGGACAGCCGGTCTCCGGCGCTTTCGTGCGCCTGAAAAACGCCGACAAAAGGCTGACCTTCATGGTCATCAGCCAGAATGGCGGTGCGTTTAACGCGAGTGATTTGCCGGCCGGCAACTACACCGTGCAGGCGATCGAAGGAAAGAATCAGAGCGCCATTTCCGCCGCCGTCGCGGTGAGTGCGGGCAAGGCCTCGAAGGTCGATGTCGCACTGAGCA
Source organism: Alphaproteobacteria bacterium (assembly GCA_028869355.1). Classification (GTDB taxonomy): domain Bacteria; phylum Pseudomonadota; class Alphaproteobacteria; order Micropepsales; family Micropepsaceae; genus CAIYRG01. The sequence goes on from JAGWSK010000044.1 coordinate 1,575, forward strand.
ATCCGCGTGGCGCAATGCTGGCTGCGGCCTGGCCTGACCGCATTCCGGAGGACAAATTCGACGCGCTGCCCAAGGATGCCAAGGCGCTTCCGGACGGCCAATTCAAACAGCTCGTCGCCGAGAAATGCACCGTTTGCCATGACGTGCAGCGCATCCTCGGCAAGCGCTCCACACCCGTCAACTGGCAGTTCACCATCAAGTCGATGCGCGCCAACATGGCAGCCGCATCTCTTCCCGATCTGACCGATCAGGAAGCCAGCGAAATCCTCCAATACGTGACCACAAATTTCCATCCGGCGCCGGGCGGCGGCGACATCAATGCGCGCCTGCCGGATTATCCGATGACCGGCCAAAGCATGCATTATCGCGTGGTCACGCTGGACCTGCCGCGGCGCTATTCGGAGCCGCATGACATCGCCTCCGATCCCTCGGGCGTAGCATGGGCGGCGGAACGCGCGGGCGCTCTCATTCGCTTCGATCCGAAGAGCTATGAGTTCACCGAAGTGCGCGTGCCCCAGGGGCCTGCGGCGGCGGACCGTCAGCGCCTCGGCAATCCGCAAATCAATGCGCAGGGCATTCTGTGGACCGCCGACGGCCCGAACCAGCGCTGGCTGTCCTATGACACCAGGGCCTTCAACATCTCGAATCCTGGCGCGCCGTTCCATTCCTATCCGTGGCAGGTCAAAGGCCATGGCGGAGCGGGCGGCAATTCCTTCGCGCTGGCTCCTGATGGCACGATCTGGGGCACCGGGATGAATAAGGAAGTCCGGATGCTGAATCCGCAAACCGCGGAATTCAAATTCTATGAATCACCGTCTGCCTCCAAGAGCCCGGGCGCATATGGACTCGCGGTCGCCGGCGACGGCTCGGTGTGGTGGGCCGAAGACAATTCCGACTCGATGGCGCGGGTCGATCCCACGACCGGAAAGGTCGAAGAGTACAAGCTTCCCGATGTCGGTGGCCACGCGCTGCCACGGCGCATGAACAGCGACTGGGACGGCAATCTGTGGGTCGGCGTCTGGCAGGCCGGCAAACTGATGAAGATCGATTACAAGACGAAACAAATGACACTTTATCAGCCGAAGACAGCCAGCCTCGGCATGTATTCGGTCGTCGCCGACAAGAAGAACCATCTGATCTGGGTCAGTGCCCAGCAAGTGGACAAGATCTTCCGCTTCAACCCGGCGACCGGTGAATTCGTGGAATTCCCGCTGTCCTATGCCCAGCAGGATCCGCGGCGCATCGACATCGACCCGAGCAATCCGAACCGGATTTTCTTCAGCGGCAATACCGCGGACCGGATCGGCTATATCGAACTGCTGCCGTAGTTTTGTAGCGGCTTTTGTTGCCAAACGGGCCAGGGTTTTCCTGGCCCGTTTGTTTGATCACATCAGCTTTTTGGCGGCGTCCACGTCCGGTGTTTCGCGGGATCAGCCACGACCTTCGGCCGTGCCCGGCCCCACCGGCGCGACAGGAATACGGTGTCCAGATCGAGGTAAAACTCGCGCGCCTTTTCGATCACCAGCGCACGGCGCGCTTCCTCAGCTTCTTTGCGGGTCGCATACCAGGTTCCGAGAAACAGATAACGGGTGACGGGTGCTCCGGTGCGCTCGTCGGGCACGCTGACGGCAGCGACATCTTCGACCTGCTCCTCCACCAGATCGACTGTTTGGCGGTAGTGCGAATACTGATCCAATGCGCTGCGGAATTCCTGCATCCGGCGCTCGGTGTTTTTGGCGTCGAACCGGCGCAGTGCGCGCCAGATCGGCCGGCGCAACGCCACCACGGCGGTCATCGCGAGCACAATCAGCGCGATCTCGAATGAATCTGACATCGGTCCGGCAGCGATGGTTTGGCCGCGCCCGAGTCTATAGCAGCCCAAGCGTCAGGTCTTGCGTGCCCGTCCACGCACCGGCTCAGGTGCCGGCTCGGCCTTGGACTCGGGTTTGATCAGCCCCGCTTCACCGAAATAACGCAGCGCACCGGCATGCAACGGTGCGGGCGCCAGTTTCGGGCCGAACGAGACGTCGAGGAAATGAAATCCTTCCCGTCCTGCCTGCAGCGATTGCCGGTTCACCGGATTGTACAGAGCCTTGAGTATGCCATAGATCAGCCTTTCGGGCTGACTTTCGTCGGCGATCCACAGCGCGTCCACACTTACCGTGTCCACGGCAGGTGTATTGCCATAGGTGCTTTTAGGAATCGTGTGCGGCTCGAGCCAGGGATCAGCGCGCAGCAGAGGGCGCAGGCCGGGACCGGAAATCGGCACCAGATGTGCCGTACCGTCGGCGAGCAAATCCTCGATCAGACCGATCGGCGTGCCGCCAACCAGGAAAAGCGCATCCAGTTTGCCATCGCGCAGGAGATCCACCGCATCTTCGGGCGAATCGAAATTGGGATGAATCGATTTTTCAGGGACGCCATAGGCTGACAGAATGGCACGCGCGGTCACAATGGTGCCGGAGCCTTCCGGCGATAGCGAAACCCGTTTTCCACGAAGTTCTGTCACATCCCGGATTTTTGACTTCGTCGCAGCCACAAGATGCACATCTTCGCCATACAGGTCGGCAATAACGCGCAGACTTCTAGAGGGTCCGGATTTGCGGAACGGTCCCTTGCCTTCTGCCGCCAGCGAGACGACATCGGCCTGCGCCAGACCCGAATTGATCATTCCCCCGTTGACCGAAACGACATTCGCGACCGAACCCTGCGACGCCATGGTGGAGACGATCAGGCCGGATGGTCCGCACACATTGGCGGTTTCGCAGCGTGTAATACCGGCCGGATGGCTGAGAATTTCCGACAGCAGGTTTCCCACTGGGAAGTAGGTGCCGGTGCTGGAGCCGGTTGCGATCTGAAATGGAATCCGCTGGGGCGTATCCGCGGCTTGCGCTGCCACGACCGAGGCAACGGCAAAGCCAAATGTCATCAGGGCACCGGCGATGAGCGACAGCCGGACCGGGAATTTCGTCGACCGCATGGGGCAATATAGAACAAGCGCATTGCGGCTGGAATTGGACCAGTGGAAAATGATCGCGCCCGCGTCCAGCGGGAACGGAGCTGACCTTGCCGCATCGGTTCCGCCAGCGCACACGCGCCGTTACCTCACAGCTTTACTTTCTTAAACACCGGTTCGGGCAGGCTGCGAATGACTGCCATCACCAACCGCCATATCGGCCGCACATAGATACGTTCCCGGCCCTTTGCCTCTGCTTTGCGGATCGCCGCCGCCACTTCTTCCGGTTCCGCAGTCAGCAAACCGGGAGTCTCCATGTCTGCCAGTGCACTGGTGCGCACAAACCCGGGCAGGACGGTCATCACTCGCACCTTGCTTCCGGCCTGCGCGAGCCGCTGCCGCAACCCGGAAAGATAAGCGGTAAAGCCGGCCTTGGCCGAGCCATAAACATAATTCCGCGCCCGGCCACGTTCCCCCGCCACGGAACTCACGCCGACCAATTGACCAAAACCGCGTGCCACCATGCGGTTCGCCGCTTCCGCGAACAAGAGCGCGGGGCCGGTATAGTTGGTTCGCATCACCAAATCCGCCGCCGCAACATCGTGTTCCGATTGCGTCTGATCGCCCATCAGACCCACGACGCAGACCATCGTGTCGGGCAATTCACCCAATGAGTCGAGAAATGCGCCATGCTGCGCCGTATCGAGCACATCGAACGCGACCGCGCGCGCCGCTGTTCCGTAGCGCAGCTTGAGGTCCGCGACGTCACCGGCGAGCGCGTCCGGACTGCGCGCCGCGAGGATCAGCTCGCAGCCGCTACCCGCATAGCTGCGTGCGATTGCGCGCGCGATATCCGAACGTGCACCTACTACAAGGACGGTCGTCATAGTTGCAGTCTTTGCGATTGGAGCGAAGAAAACTTGCCCGAAGGATCGGCGGCTCTGCGCAGCTTCCGGAATGCCGCAAATTCCGGATAGCCGTCCATCATTTCCGGTTTCATGCGCGCATCCTTGGCCAGATAGACGCGTCCGCCATGTGCCGCCACGATTGCATCGAGCCACGACAGGAGGCCGAGCGTACGCGGGTTCGCTGGAAAATCGAGCGCCAGCGTGTAGCCTTCCATCGGAAAGGACAGCATCCCACGTCCCGGCCCTAACAGCTTCAGGACGGAAAGAAATGAGCCCGTACCCGCTCGACCCACCGCCTCTAGCATCATTGTAAGGCCAGCCGCCGCCTTGCGCTTGGGCAGCACACATTGATACTGCAGCAGACCGCGCGGCCCATACAGCCGGTTCCATTCCAAAATCGCATCGAGCGGGTAGAAGAAGCGGTCATAGTCCACGATCTTCACGCCGGATCTGTTCGCGGCGTAGTAGACCTGGTTGAACGCTTTCACCGTCCAGGAATTGAGTGCAAATCCCGGAATTCCCGGCGGCAGCCGGCGCGCGTTCCGCTTCGCAAAGGCGAGGGGGTTGCTGCGCTGTCTGGCGGGCAATTCTTCGACCCGCGCGTGCTCACCGCAAAACAGGATCGACCGGCCGAGATTCCGGCCCCGCGCAAGACAGTCGATCCATGCCGCGCTGTAGCTCCGGTCGCGCAAAGCCTCGAACGCCTCCATCGTCTGCGCAAGATCGCGCGTGCGCAGGATTTCCTGTCGAATGAAGGCGCTCTCAACTCTGATCAGACGGAAAACAGCGCTGCGGATGACTCCCGTCAGGCCCATGCCTCCAATGGTTGCCGCAAACAGTTCCGGATTTTCTCCGGCGGAACAGCGCACCACGCGTCCATCGGCCAGCATCAGTTCAAGGCTTTCGACATAATCGCCGAAGCTGCCAGCCTTGTGATGATTCTTTCCGTGTACGTCTGCGGCGATCATGCCGCCCAGAGTTACGAATTTGGTTCCAGGCGTCACCGGAACAAACCATCCCCGTGGCAGGAAGGTTGCGATGATGTCGGCAAGCATCACCCCGCTCTCCGCCTCCAGACGGCCGGTGGCCGGATCGAAATCCAGTATTCGGTCGGCGTGGCGCAATAGCAGCGTGGTTTCGCGATTCAGCGCCGGGTCACCATAGGATCGCCCGTTACCGCGCGCGATCGCGCTGCTGGCTGATGTGATGGCGGACCGGAGCTCCACTTCGCCTTTGGGCGCAACCACCCGACACTCGGCGCGCGGAAACCGCCCCCAACCCGACAGCGTTCTCATCCGGCCACGCCGCCAAACACATAGCGTCGGTCAAGCCGGTATTTCACGGCATATCCCACAGTCAACCCCAGCGCCGCCCCGGCAAAACGCCAATCCGGACCGATGGCGTTGCAGATGAGTTCACAGCCCCAGAACAGCGCCGTAGTCGCGACACCCGTCACTGCGTAGCCGGTGAATTCGTGCATCTGCACCTCGAAGCCGAACCGCCGGTGACGAAAAATCCATACTTTGTCGAGCAGGTATTTGACGACGAGACCGGTGCCCGTGCCGCAGGCCATCGCCAGCGGCAATGCCAGAGGGCCACGATACAATGCCAGATTCAACCATTGCGTCAGCAGATTGACCACGATCGCGAGCCCCGCGAATCCCACGTACAGCGCGCCCAACACAAAAGAACGCCGCATCTAGCTCGCCGCCACACCAATCCCCAGGACCAGCGCGCCGCACATCAGACTCACGCGGTCCGCCACTGCATACACGACCGGATCGTCATGCATTTCGCCGCGATGCATCAGCAGCAGAATCCGGCTGATCCAATAGAACAGCACCAGCGCGACTGCCCACATATATTCGGGGTGGCGATACAGAACCATCACTGCCGGACTGTTGATGTACAGCGCGAAGATCATGATGGCGACATATCCGCTCGCTGCTGCCATCGCCTCCAGAATCGGAAGGTCGCGCTCCAGATAATTCCGCCCTGCCAGGTCTCCGCCACCTCGCGACATCCGATCGACAATCTCCGTACACCGCTTGACGATGGCAAGACACAGAAACAGGAATACCGCGAACCCGATGAACCAGGGACTCAGGGATAGGCCGGCGGCGAACGCTCCGGCGGCAATCCGCACCCCATAAAGACAGCCGAGCGTCACCACATCGACAATCGGTTTGCGTTTGAGGCTTAGCGAATAAGCCATGGTGAGCAGGTAGTAACCGCCGAGAAGTCCTGCAGCGCCCGCCGGCAGTGCCAGCGCAATAGCGGCTGCCAGTAGCAGCAGAATTGGAGCCAATCCCATCGCTACAAGCAGTGGAACCCGACCCGAAGCCAGCGGCCGGTGACGTTTGCGCGCGTGGCTGCGGTCGCTTGCCAGGTCCAGGAGATCGTTTATCACATAGGCGCTGGATGCGAGCAGGCTGAAACAAAGGAACAACAGCAGCAGCGGTCCCAAAAGCCCTTCCGTAAACCTATGCGCTGCAATCGCCGGCGCAAAAATCAGAAGATTCTTCAGCCATTGGTGGACGCGAAGCGACCGCACCAGCGGCGCCGCACTCATTCCCGGTGAAGCAAGATAGCGGGCTTCGGCAAAGCGTTCGGCAGTCGCCTGTCTCAACCGGCGTCCGCCACCCACCACGATGACACCGTGAGCGGCCTCCCATACGGGAATGTCCGTCCACGAATTGCCGGCATAATCGAAGCCGCCCTTTCCGAATGCCTCCACCAGCGCCACCCGCTTGCGCGATCCGGAAAGATTCGTCGCCCCATCGGACGCGAATATGCCATCGACCAATCCGAGTGCGGAAGCCACCGCCTCGACCAGCGAGTGATCCGATGCGGAGGCGAGATAGACCGGTCGCCCAGTCGATTTCGCGCTGCGCATCAGATCGACAACCTCTGACTTGTAGGGCAGCGTGGTGCAGTCCAGTTCGGCCGCAGCGGCAATCGCGCTCTTCAATGCAGCCTTGCCCGATACAAGTTTGGGCAGCGTTGCGAGCGCCTGAAACGGATGGCGCGAGAGCAAATCGAGGAAGCTTTCGATCAGCAGATCGGATCTGATCAGCGTGCCGTCCACATCGACGACCAGCGGTCGCGCCGCCTCCGCAACCACTCGCCGTTTCGCGGCGCTGCTTTCGTAAATTGTATGGTCGCGCTGCAGCGGTTCTTCAAATCGCGCCGTACTGCGCCGCACTGCCGCGAGGTTGCGCTCCCCGGTTGCACCAGGAACCGCTCTTGCTGCGATTCGATCTCTTCCTTGTTGCACCACTTCGCCCAAGGGACCGCCGAATCGCCACGGTGACCGACGGAACCACCCTCCTCTTGCACTCCGGCTTTTGGCCGCGGCCCATCCGGATTCTCAAACGCCAACCAATCAGACAGTACTGTCCGCGCCTTAATGCAGTGTTGATGCAAGGCTATGCGGCGGCCGTAATGATTGCGTAACGACGACCTGTTAAACGGCGCTTTTGCATTGATCCGCGGAGGGCCGGGGATGACGCTCGTCGAAGTCATCGAAATTGCAAAATATTCGACGGAAAAGCGCGCAATTTACCACCGCGTCCTGCTCGGTTTTCTGCTTACCATCCTTCTGTTCTCGGCGGCGGAGTTCTCAGGCTGGACGGCGGGAGTACATGCGCGCAAATTTATCGATTTCGACGATTTCCATTTGGTCGCGCGACTACTCTGGTTGGGCCAGATCCGCAGCGCCTATCACCTGCCGGCGCTGTCCGCATTTCAGAAATCCCTTTCGGGTCTCGACGGCTTTCTTCCCTGGAGCTACCCGCCGCAATTTGTCCTGCTGCTCGCCCCACTGGCGTTCTTGCCGATCGGTGTCGCCTATCTGCTTTTCACCGGCGTCTCATGCGCCGCGTATCTTGCGGTCCTGAAGCGCGTCGCGGGCAACAGTTTCGTTCCCGTGCTGATTATCACCTTTCCCGCTTTGCTAATCACCATCCGCTGCGGACAAAACGGATTTCTCACCGGGACGCTGATTGGCCTCGCCTGCCTCGGATTTGGCAACCACCGTTCAATTGCCGGACTTCCGCTTGGGCTGATGATCATCAAGCCGCATCTTGCCGTCGCCTTCGCGCTTTACGCAGTGATCAATCGGCGCTGGGGGGCGGTTTTCATCGCCACTGCAACCGTGCTGCTCAGCACCGTGCTTGCAACAGCCGTACTGGGTTTCGGCATCTGGCCGGCATTTTTTGGCGGCATCCGGGAAGCTGGCATTTTCCTTTCTCAGGGTTTTTATCCGCTGTTTCGCATGGTTTCGCTCTACGCCGCCGTCCGGTCTCTCGGTTTGCCGGAGGCACTCGCGATGGCGATTCAGGTGCTCGCTACCTGTGTCGCTCTTGCTGCGGTGGTTTGGGCGAGCCGCCGTCTCGCGCCGCACCAGGCCCTCGGAGTGGCGGCAATGGCTTCCGTGCTCGTCAGCCCTTATGTGTATGATTACGACCTGCCGATTTTCGCCGTAGGGCTGGTCCTGCTGCATGACGATATCGTCCAATTTGCTGGCGCACGCGAACGGCTTGCGATTTACGGTCTGATTGCGTTCAGCTCGGGCTTCGGACTGGTCGATAGCTTCCGTTTAGGCGGAGGCGAAATGTCTCCCGACATGCCCCCCTGGGCACTGGCAGGATTTGCTCTTTTTGCTGCGGTCGCACTGGTCTGGCGCGTCACAGTCCGCTCCATCGCGCAGCCATCTGGTGGTGTTCTCGAAGGGCGGGAATCAGTCGCGGCGCAATAATTCGCTCGCGAACTACTTTGCAGCGATACGAGGGCGCCGGATTCATAATCCTTGCCCAAATGACACGCCTGTCAGTAGGGGCCTGGCGTTGGATGTTTCATTAACCATTCTATGAATAATCGTACGGCAGGTTTCTGCACGAGGGCGGCTTGCCTCCCGAACCAACTGCACCGTGGCTCTCCGTCATCCTGCCCGTCTACCGAGGCGAGCGTTGGATCGAGCGCACCCTGGAATCGCTGGCGACTCAAGTAGATGAGGGCGTCGAAGTAGTGGTGATCGACACCAGTCCTGACCAGGGCAGCATGGCGCTGATCGAGGGGTTCTCTGGCCGCCTGACGCTCAAAATCCTCGACTCGGCGGGGACCGACGGCTGTTCCCCCAAGATGAACCTTGGCGTGGCTCACGCCCGCGCGCCATACATTTCCTGGCTCTGTCAGGACGACCTGTGGCTAGGCGGCCGGATCGCCGCTGTCCGTGAGTGGATTCGAGAGGACCCGGAGGCGGTGCTGCACCTGGCGCCGGCCGCAATCATCGACTGCAACGATCGCGTGCTCGGCACTTGGCGCTGTCCCTTCAAGGCGGGGCCCGTCGATCAGCAGGTGCTGACGGAAAAATTGATCGTCCAGAATTTCGTCGCTGTGCCGAGCCCCTTGGTACGACGGGACGCCTGGATACAGTGCGGCGGCCTCGACCTGGATCTCTGGTATACCGGCGACTGGGACCTGTGGCTGAAGCTCGGCCAGCAGGGCACGGTCATCTACCATGATTCGGTGACGACCGCCTTCCGCATCCATGGCAACTCCGCCACTTCGACCGGCAGCCGCGCCCGCGCCGACTTCGTCAATCAGCATCGCATTGTCGTGGACCGCCACATCGCGGCCATTCCGGGCCGCCGCCGCGGACCCGCGCGCCGGCTCGCGGACGCGTCGATCACCGTGAACGCCGCGTTGGCTGCCGCCGCGAA
>JAGWSK010000444.1 GCA_028869355.1 Alphaproteobacteria bacterium
CATTTCCGCCTCCCGCTTGTCGTTCGCGCAAACGTCGGTCTGTTTTTTGGCAATGCTGAGGATCTGATTCGCGCATCGCGCTGCGAACTGAATCTGGTGCCGTTCGAGGACTTCCCGGCGGAATCACTGCCATCACCCGTGACCATACGGTCCATGCTGGCGGGGCTGACCACCCGGGACCTGGAGGAGTGGCGCGTCCGATTCGGAATCGGAGCCTACACAGCGGGATTTGAGGTCAGCCTCTAGAAATCCGTGATTTTTGCTTCCGGGCCCGGATAGAGATTCTTCCCGAAGAAGTCCGTGTTGTTTTCCGAGCAAACGGTTTCCTGCATGGTGCCGTTGGCTCTCGACCACTTCTCGCTCATGGTCAGCGGTCCGTTTAACGTGCCGGGGTCTTCGACGCGAGCGATGGCCGTCATGCTCTTGCCGTCCGGCGAAACTGTAAATCGCTCGACCACATGTTCTTGCTCCGTATGCGGAGTACGAAAATTGTCGAGAAAGCTGTTGTGGGTCGAGAGTCCAATCGTATCGACCACCAGCGTATCGCCATTCTCATAATGGCCGACGGATTCGCCGAACCATGACGGCTTTACGTTCTGCGTGTGCGGCCGGTCGAGATAGACACGACGGACCATATGGTCGCGCTGCCAGATCATCCAGACCTCGGTCGGCGTCTGGATGAAATAGAGTGGCTCGAATGGAAAGATCAGTTGCCCTGGAACGCCGCCGGGCCAGCAACTCGCCTGCGCTGCGAAAGGTTCGCCCCTCTTGCCGCTCAGCACCTCATCATTGGTAGCCTGAATCTGTGCCTGTGCCCAGGGCTTGAGGATCGGGTCACGACTGTTCGAGAGGCGGTTGGTCGGCTGCTTTCCCGTGCGGCCGCCTTCGACGCTGCCGACATAGGGATAGTCGGGATCGGGACCGATCGGGCCGTGACCAGAACCCGGCGGAGGCTGCAGCCAATCGTCGAATGTGGTCATCCAGCCGGATTGTGCCGAGCCGAATTGCGGAACGCGTTCATCTGTCGGCTGCGCAGATGCAGCCGCGACGAACAGTGACACTGCGACCGCCACAACTGTGCCGGCAGCAGGAAGGGGAAACTTGCGCATGACCACGTCCCGGCGAGACTCTCAACCCTGACTATCCCTGATATCGGGCAGGATCACCCGTGAAAAACCCGCAATGTAGATCTTAGAAATCCGGCGTAGTGGCTTCCGGGATCGGATAGAGATTCTGGTGAAAGAAATCCTCGTTGTTCTCGGGGCACACGGTTTCCAGCATCGGCTGGTTGGACTTGAACCAGAACTCCTTCATCGTGATCGGAGCATTATAGGCACCGGGATCTTCGACGCGCGCAATCGCAGTCATGCTTTTGCCATCGGGCGCAACGGTGAATCGCTCGACGACATGCTCCTGCTCCGTATGCGGAGTACGGAAATTATCGATATAACTCTTGTAGGTTGACAGTCCGATGGTGTCGACCACCAGCGTGTCACCGTTTTCGTAGTGTCCGACAGATTCGCCAAACCATGACGGTTTGACGTCTTTCGAATGCGGCCGGTCGAGGAAGATGCGCCGCACGACGTGGTCGCGCTGCCAGATCATCCAGACCTCTTTCGGCGTCTGGATGAAATAGACTGGCTCGAACGGATAGAGCAGTTGTCCGGGCACGCCACCCGGCCAGCAGCGCGACTGCGCCGTGAACGGCACTTGCCGCTGGCCGCTCAGCAGTTCCTCATTGGTTTTCTGAATCTCTTCCTGCACCCAGGGCTTCAGAATCGGGTCTTTGCTGTTGGTGATCCGGATCGTCGGCTGTTTCCCCTGCCGGTTGGCGTCGGCATTGCTCAAATAGGGATAAGCAGGATCGTTGCGGATTGGACCGTGACCGGAATCGGGCGGCGGGTCCTGCCAATCTTCGAGGTTGGTCTGCCAGCCGAACTGGGTGGACGCGAATTGCGGGATGCGCTCTTCACCCGGCTGCGCGGTTGCCGCCGCGACGGCCATTACGATTAAAGTGCCTCCAACCATCACGGCTGAGTGGCGCAAAGCGGTCTTGATCATCGGATATCCTGATATTCACCTGAACGCCTCAAATATGCTCCAATTGGTGCCCAGGTTGAAGCTGCTTCCGGCCGGGCTTCTCGCCCAATCTGCCGATCCAGCAGAGTAACTTACCAACTGATGCAGCCTCTCGTCACTTCGCGGCGATGGGCACACTCTCAATTCGCGTGGCTATTGGATAATCAGGAAGATGGAGGATGGATGAAAACAAGTTTTGACGCCAACTCATTGCCAGAGTTCATTCGGGCGCTGCAATTTGCTTCACGCAAACACAGCACGCAGCGGCGCAAGGACGCCGAGGCGTCACCCTATATCAATCACCCGATTGCGCTGGTTTCAATTCTCGCGGTTGAAGCGGGGATTGACGACCCGGATGTGCTCTGCGCCGCACTGCTGCATGATACGATCGAGGACACCGACACGACGCGTGACGAACTGGCCGGACAGTTTGGCAGCGCCATAGCGGACATTGTGGTGGAAGTTACGGACGATAAGAAATTGCCTAAGCAGGCCCGCAAGCAATTGCAGATCGAACATGCGCCTGCGCTGAGCCGTGCCGCGGGATTGGTGAAATTCGCGGATAAAATCGCCAATTTGCGCGACGTGGCAGATAGCCCGCCTCCCGATTGGCCGGCCCAGCGGCGGCAGGAATATTTCGACTGGGCAAAAGCGGTTGTCGGCGGAGTCCGCGACGTACCGCCGCAATTGCAGCAGTTGTTCAATGCCGCCTATGCGCGGCGCCCACCATCCGTCTGACAGGATTATCGCCCCGCGGCGTAACCTTGCATGCCGCGTGGATTGGCGGCGGCCTTTCGGCGTTGCCCCTCGCGCGAAGCGGCGGTGAGCCGCCCTTCCGACCACGCCGGCCCGACTTCCACAACATGACCGCGCCGGCGCAATTCCTTGACCGTGGATTCCGGCACCTGCTGCTCGACGACCAGAACGCCAGGGCGCGCCACCCGCGGCCAAAACGAAGTCGGGAAATGCTCCGAATGCCAGGCGGGGGCATCGATCGCCTGTTGCAGATTGTGGCCAGCATGTATGTGTCTGAGCAGAAATTGGCACGTCCACTGATCCTGCTGATCGCCGCCCGGCGTGCCCCAGGCGAGATAGGGCTCGCCGTCGCGAAACGCGAGCCCCGGCGACAGTGTCGTGCGTGGACGCTTGCCGGGAGCCAATGCCGCTGGGTGCGTTTCATCGAGCCAGAACATCTGTGCGCGCGTGCCGAGGCAAAAGCCCAGATCGGGGATGACCGGTGAAGATTGCAGCCAGCCGCCGGACGGCGTGGACGAGATCATGTTGCCCCAACGGTCAATGATATCGAAATGCACCGTGTCCCCGCGCGCCTCGCCCAATCGGCCCACGGTCGGTTCGCCGGCGCCGGCCACCATCACGCCCGCGGCTGTTCCGGCATGCACCACGCCACCAAAGCCGCGAATGATACCCGGGCGCAATTCATGGCTGGCGCTGTCGCCGATCAGCTTCCGGCGCGCATCATTATATGTATCCGACAGGAGCACGTCGCCGGGGACCTGCACGAAATCCGGATCGCCATAGAAACTATCGCGATCGGCAAAAGCGAGCTTGGCGCATTCGACCTGGAGGTGGATGAAATCGGGCCCGGCAGGGTCGAGCTGGTCGAGATCAAAACCCTTCAGCAGCGCCAATTGCTGCAGCAGCACCGGTCCCTGACTCCAGAAACCGGCCTTGCAGACCCGATAATGGCCGTAGTCATACGTGACCGGATTTTCCGTATGCGGCGTCCATGCGGACATATCGTCGGCCGTCAGCAATCCGCGATGCGGCCTGCCGCTGGTGTCCATGGCTTCGGTGCTGCGGCAGAAGCGGTCGATCGCTTCCGCCACAAAGCCGCGCGACCATGCTGCACGCGCAGCTTCGATTTGCCGTATGCGGTCGCCGCCGGCGCTCTCCGCCTGTTTCAGCAGGCGCTCATAAGTGGCCGCGAGCACCGGATTGCGCAGCAGATCGCCGCGCGCGGGCATCCGGCCGTCCGGGAGATAAACCGCAGCGGAGGTTTTCCAGTGGCCGCGGAACAGCGCTTCGACGGTGCCGATGGTTTCGATTTCGCGATCGACCAGCGGATGACCATCACGGGCGTAGTAAATCGCGGGCTCGATCACATCGCGGAGTTTCAGGGTGCCGAAATCCCGCAGCAGCATCATCCAGGTTTCGAACGTGCCGGGGATACAGGCGGCGAGCAACCCTGAACCGGGAATCATATCGAGACCGAGTTCACGAAAGCGCGCAATTGTTGCGGCGCCGGGAGCAGTGCCCTGTCCGCAGATCACGACTGTGCGCTGGTTCTGCGCGTCATAAAGAATGACGGGCACATCGCCACCCGGGCCATTCAGATGGGGTTCGACAATCTGCAGCGTGAAGGCGGTTGCAACTGCTGCATCGAACGCATTGCCGCCGCGCTCGAGAATTCCCATACCAACCGCGGTGGCAATCCAGTGCGTGCTCGCGACGACACCGAATGTGCCGTCGATCTCCGGACGGGTTGTGAACGGAAGTGGTTGAATCATCTTATGACCGCCAGGGGAGATCGTCCGGCTGCTCGACGAAAATCCATGCGCCGGTACCAAGTTCTTTGGGAAAATGCGCGAACAGCATGCGGTCGCGCTGCTCGAATGTATTGCCTCTGGCGCGCAGCTCCTGTGCGGTCGCAATCAACGAATCCGTATGAATTGCATAGGCGCCGGTGAACGGCAGGCCGGGAATCGGCAAGCCCGGAACCAGGCGCGAGAATGTCGCGGCATCGGTCAGATGCACGGCGCCGCGTTCAAGCAGAATTGTCTGCCCGAGACGCGAAGTGTGTGAGCCGCGGTCGGTAAATCGTACAAATCGCGCGGCCGCCTCGCCGACATCCGGCACGGCAACAACGGCATCGAGCAGCCCCTTCGCGCCGTTGGCGTGTCTGAGCCAGCGGGGCTGCCATACGGCACTTTCGGTGTGATGGGTCAGGATCTGGATTCGGCCCTCGGGCATCTGGCCTGCTTCGACCCGCGCCACGGTGAATGCGGCTTCCGCGCTTCCGGTTTCCGTTGTGACCGGGCGGCGCAGCTCCACAATCGGGCTCGTGCGAAACCCGGCGGATTTCAGGCGTAAGCTTTCGGCGCGCGCATCGGCAGCGGAGAACGCGATCAGGTGCACGCCCGGATATTGCGCCAGCGCGCGGTCGAGTTCCTGACCCAGCGGCGTGCCGGCAGTCTTGAACAGCACTTCGATATACCCGCGCGTCATCATCGCGGTAACATTGCCGGTGCCGGTCAGCTTGCCGCCATCGCTCTGGATCGAAATTGGCGTCGGCGCAAATCCCGCGCGAGTCAGCCCTGCGGCGGCATCTTCACGGCTGGCGACAAAATGCGCGACGTGATCGAGGTACAGCTCCCCGGATAGCGGCAGTTGACGTCCGGAGTCCATTCAGGTCCCGACGCGGAGCGGAGAGACCATTTTGCGCAACAGCGATACGACGGACAGCGCCGTGATGCGGCCGGTTTTGGGATTCTCGCTCGGCACGTTTTCGATGGCCATTTCAAACCGCGCCGAATCCGCTTCCACGACGACGCGGTGCATGTTGCGCTTCACGTTTGGGTCCGCCCAGATTTCGATTGTTGTGCGATCGGGGCCAATTCCGGCGAGCGACAATGCCGCGGCGACATTCACGTTTTCCGGAAATCCCATAGCCGCCTGTCGCGCGCTGCCGCGAAGTACACAGAGCGGTTCTTTCAGGTTGCTGATGTCAATCCCGTTTTGCACCAGATAGGGCGCGCCCATAAGACCATTGACCGGTTTGCGTGTGATCATCGTAACGGACTGGATGTCTCCCTCGGCCGCGGCCGAAACGGCGTCGAACCCGATCAGTGCGCCGGTCGGAACCACAATTTGCCCGCCATTTTCCTTCGCCAGCGCGATGAGTTCGGGGTGACGCAGCAACTGACCGGCGCTCAACGCTATGAACTTCTTCCCGGCAGCGAGCACCGGAACGGCTATTTCGTTGAACACCGCAGCCGGCGCACATTCCACCACGACATCCGATTTGGCGGCGAGTTCGTTAATCGGAACGATCGGTGCCTTGCTGCCAATCTCATTCAGGAACGCTTGCGCCTTGGCAGTGTCGCGCGAGGTAACTCCGGCCAGTGTGGTTTTTGGAATCGCGCCCGAAGTGATCTTCCGCGCCAGAACGCGCCCGATGGCGCCCAGTCCGGCAATTCCTATTTTCAAATCGCCGCTCATGTCGATTCCAACGGTTTTTTGCGTCCGGGGGGAGGAAAGGCGCGGTCCAGTTCGGCCATCTCCTGCGCGTCAAGGCGCACTTTGAGAGCACCGTAATTTTCGCGCACATGCGCTTCGCTGCCCGCCTTGGGAATGACGATCATGTTCGTCTGCCGCAGCACCCAGGCAAGGGCGACCTGTGCAGCAGTCGCGGAATGGCGGTCCGCAATATTTTCGACGGCGGGCGAACGCAGCAGCTTTCCCTGATCCAGCGGTGAATAGGCCATGATCGGGATGTGGTGCTTTTCGCACCATCCGGTCAGAGAGAATTCGATGCCACGGCGGTTGAGGTTGTACATCACCTGATCCGTTGCCACGGCGCCGCCGCCCGACAGGGCGATGACTTCCTCCATCTCGCGCTGATCGAAATTGCTGACACCCCAGTAACGAATTTTGCCCGAATTGGTCAGTGCGGTGAATCCTTCCAGCGTTTCCGAAAAGGGCGAAGATCCGGGCCAATGCAGCAAATACAGGTCGATGCTGTCGACCTTGAGACGTTTGAGGCTCTTTTCGCAGGCGGCAATCGTGCCCCGGCGCGAGGCATTTTGCGGCATCACTTTGCTGACGATGAAAATCTCATCGCGCCGCCCCGCAATGGCTTCCGCGATCACTTCTTCCGCGCCGCCGGACGCATACATTTCCGCTGTATCGACCAGCATCATGCCGAGGTCGAATCCGAGCTTCAGCGCCGCAACTTCTTCTTTGCGCCGGCGCGAACTATCGCCCATGTTCCAGGTGCCCTGGCCGAGCGCGGCGACTTTTTCGCCGCCGGGTAAAGTCGCAACAGGAACGTTTGTCATATGCCGAGATTAGCACGCGCTCCGGTTTTGCAAATCTGTTAAAAAGACGGATGAATTTGTTGTCGGCTGTGACCAAAGTGTTCGGTCTGTTCGGCGAGGGCCGCTCGCCGGCTGTGCTCCTGAATCTGGGCGTGCCGCACGCCGGCTACCGCATCGAGCGCGACATTGCTTACGGGTCTCATCGGCGCCAGCGGATGGATTTGTATCTGCCGGAAGGCGACATCCGGAATCGCGACGCACCGGGCATCATGTTCCTTTATGGCGGAGCGTTTCGCGCAGGGCGAAAGAGTGAATACCGCTTTGTCGGTGAGGCGCTGACAAAAGCGGGCATGACGGTCGCCATTCCGGATTATCGTATCTACCCCGAGGCGCGCTTCCCCAATTTTTTGCAGGATGGCGCCAAGGCCGCGGCAAAAATCCTTGAACTGAACATTGC
>JAGWSK010000445.1 GCA_028869355.1 Alphaproteobacteria bacterium
AGCAGCTCGGTTCGCCTCGGCCGCGTGCTGTATCAGCAGGCGGGCGCCAGTGCGCGCGAGCGCCTGAAAGCCGCCGCGGCGGAAATCTGGAAAGTCCCGGCCGCAGGGATCGACGTAAGGGACAGCATCCTCACGCACCGGCCGACCGGCCGGACATTGCGATTTGGCGAAGTCGCTACGCATGCCGCTGCCATTCACCTTGACCACGAACCCGCAATCAAGACGCCGGAGCAATACACGCTGATCGGATCGCGTGTGCGGCGTTTCGATATCGAGCTGAAATCGCGTGCCCAAGCGAACTATGGCATCGATATGCGACTGCCCGGGATGGTCTATGCCGCGGTGAAGCAATCGCCCTCCTATGGCGGCACTCTGAAAAGCTATGACTTCGACTCGATCCGCCGAATGCCCGGCGTGATCGCCGCAATTCCCATGGATGG
This sequence comes from Alphaproteobacteria bacterium, assembly GCA_028869355.1. Taxonomy (GTDB): domain Bacteria; phylum Pseudomonadota; class Alphaproteobacteria; order Micropepsales; family Micropepsaceae; genus CAIYRG01. Next base: position 441 of record JAGWSK010000445.1, read on the forward strand.
CATCGGCCCCCAAAGCGGCATCGCGGTGGTTGCCGATAGCTGGTGGCGCGCCAAAACCGCGCTGGAAAAAATGCCGGTGACCTGGGACGCCGGTCCCAATGCGACACGCGGTACCGCCGATCTCGTCGCCGCATTCCGCGCGAAGCTGGACCAGGAAGGTCCGATCGCGGTCGACCGCGGCCATTTCGATTCCGGAATGCAAGGTGCGGCGAAAACCGTGGAAGCCGAATATGCGCTGTCACATCAGGCGCACGCCCAGCTCGAACCGCCCAACTGCACGGCGCAGGTGAGTGCGGACCGTGCCGAGATCTGGTTCGGTACGCAGGAGCCGGATTACGGCACACTCATTGCCGCCAGGCTCACCGGACTGCCGGTGGAGAAAGTGTTCCTCCACAACTGCTTCCAGGGCGGCGGCTTCGGCCGCGGCGGACTCCATGGCGAATTGCACCAGGCAGTGACGGTTGCCAAACGCCTGAACGGGCGCCCGGTGAAAGTGCTGTGGACGCGCGAAGAGGATATGGCGCATGACAATGGTTATCATCCGATGGGCGTGGCGCGGCTCACCGCCGGGCTCGACCGCAACGGGATGCCAATCGCTATCCGGGTACGCGTGGCCGGTAATGATGCACTGGAACAGTCGGACGCTCCGTCCGGCCCCCTTGCCGGCTTGATCGAATACGGGCCCTACAAAGCCCGCATGGCGCATCAATTGCTGCGCGGCTTCCATCTGTTTCCCTATGCCGCGCCGAACCTCCGTGTCGAAGTCAACACAATGCGAACTTTCGTGCCGAGCTCAACCTGGCGCTCGACCGGCAGCTACGCCAATGTGTTCTATCTCGAAAGCTTCATCGACGAACTCGCGCGTGAAGCGGGCCGCGATCCGGTTGCCTATCGCCGCGCGCTGCTGGAAGCGGCCGATCCGTCGTCGTTTGAGGACAATGCCAAACCCGACTGGATCAAGGCACTGGACGCAGTCGCGGCAAAATCGGAGTGGGGCCGCACGTTGCCGAAAGGCACCGGAATGGGCATTGCCATCGACGACCGCAAATCAGTCGCGCCGCGCGGCATCGCGCTCTCGGCGCTTGTGGTCACAGTGTCGGTGAGCAAGTCCGGCGCAGTGAAGATCGAGCGCATGAACATCGTCCATGACCGTGGGCATGCGCTGATTAACCCCGAAGCGGCGGAACGGCAAATCCGCGGCATGATGGCCTGGGGCTTGTCGCCGGTATTCAGCCAGGAAATCACCTTCAAAAACGCCGCGGTGGAGCAAAGCAATTTTCATCAGTACGAACCCGTGCGGATGAGCGATTACCCGCGCAACATCACGCTCGATTTCATCCAGACCAATCGCTGGATTTCGGGAATCGGTGAAGAAGTTGTACCGCTCGTCGCGCCCGCGGTGTGCAATGCGATCCATGCCGCCACCGGCAAGCGAATCCGTTCTGTCCCCCTGCGCCACCACGACCTCAGCTGGACGTAACTTATCTCTTGTCATTCCCGGCGAGGATCGCGAAGCGATCCGAGGGATTGAGGGCGTAAAGAAATCGCCAAAGGCGATTTTAGCCCGAGCAACCCATCCGCGCCTGCCTTGCCGTAGCTCGCAGAGCGAAGGCAGGTCTGCGGCGCGGATGATGTATTTGTCCCCGATGACACAGTGCACTCGACCAAGATACAGTGCCTGAAATCCATTCGCTCCCGGGAGGACACCGATGAAATTTCAAACCTGTCTCATCCCCTGCGCCGCCGGCGCGTTGCTGCTGTTCGCGTCTTCCGGGATGGCGCAAGACCAGGTGCCTGCGCGTGTCACAGCTCTGACATCCTCAAGCGCGCCCTATATCGACGCGCACCTCCACATCGACCAGAACCGCCCGGCGGAATCGATGCAGCTTCTGCTGCAATCCATGGCGCATCTCGGTCAGGGCAAGGGATTCATCCTGACCGAGCCCTATGGACCCGACAATCCGGAGCGCTGGGATGTCGACAAGGTCATAAGCGCGGTCAAAGCCTATCCGGGCAAGCTGATCGTGCTCGGCGGCGGCGGCACGCTCAACGGCATGATCATCGCCTCATACCGCAGCGGTGACGCAGGACCCGAAGTGCAGAAGAAATTCCGCGACAAAGCGGAGGAATTGCTGGGCATGGGCATTGCCGGATTCGGCGAGATGTCCACCGAACATTTCTCGCTGCCGCAGTCGCCGGTGAAGGATTACGAATATGCGCCGGCGGATCATCCGCTGATGCTTTTGCTCGCCGATATTGCGGCCGAGCACAATGTTCCCATCGACCTGCACATGGAAGCCGTTCCAGAGGATATGGATTCGAATCTGAAGACGCCAAATCCGCCGCGCCTGCACGGCAATTTCACGGCGCTGGAACGGCTGCTCGCCCATAATCCGCGCGCCAAACTGATCTGGGCCCATGCCGGTCAGGACAATACCGGCTTCCGCACACCGGAACTGATGCGTGGTCTGCTCTCCCGCCATCCCAACCTGTATATGGAAATCAAATACGATCCTACGGCGCTGGGCAAAAATCCGCCGGTCGATGCGTCCGGCAAAATCAAGCCGGAATGGCTGAAGCTTTATGAGGATTTTCCCGACCGTTTCATCATCGGCAGCGACCAGCATTACGATCCGCTGGCGACGACGCCGCTGGCGCGGGCGCAGGCCAATGCCAAATTGCTCGATCAGCTTCCGCCGGATTTACGCCGTAAGATCGCATTGGAGAACCCGCTCCGCCTTTACAACCAGAAGCAGTAGCCCTTCCGGTCACTCGCGGTGGATTAAGCATTTGGTTCGGTTGGCGAAGTTCCCGATAGCATTCGATTAAGAAATCGTTAGATTGCACTTGGGGGCGCGAGAAATCGATGCCGGGGGACCCATGCATGTTCGCGTGAATGCCGACGACCTTGGCCTGACGTCACGGGTAAATGACGAGAGCTTCGATCTGATCTCACGCGGGTTGGTCGATTCTGCGTCGATCATCGCAAATGCACCTGAAGCTCGTGAAGCGATCCAACGCGCGCGGAAGTTTCCGCGGTGCAGTTTCGGCGTGCATCTGAACGTCACGCAATTCCAGCCGCTTCGGCCAGCCGCCGCATTTGCGCCAGTCCTTGATGAAGAGCGCAATTTTACAAACGTGTTTTGGCGTGTCCGGAAAGACGATGCCTTACGACAGGCGATTTACCAGGAGTGGTCCGCCCAGATTGAGCGCTGTCTCGATTTGGGATTGCGTCCGGCGCATATCGACTCTCATCACGACATCCATCTTTTTCCGGAATTTCTCCCCGTCGTCTTCCGGCTGCAAAGGAGGTTCGCGATTCGACGTATAAGGCGTGGGACAAGGATTCCTGGAGCCACTCGCGAATTCCGGCGCGCCATACGGGACAGCATCTGGATAGCCCGCTGCGTGTTTCGTGGATCGGAGCTGACCGATTACCGGTGTGGCGTGCACGAATTTTGGAAAGCAGTCCAGAGCAGCTCGCACCTTGCCGCCGGTCTCAAAAAAGGCTCGATTGAATTGGTTGTCCATCCCGGCAATCACTTCGACCCCGTATTCCGGGAGGAGACGGAGCTGCTCCGCGCCGGGTTGCTGGCACATCTGAAGGAGCGTGGCTTTTCGGCAAGTGGAGCGGCCGTTCCGAGATCGTACGGCTGGAGCGAATTGCTCTGAATCCTTAGACCGGTTTGTGACCAGGTTTGCTCATTTGCGCCGGAGCGATTTTTGCATCGCGGGCAGGAGCGGGGCGAAGCGCGTATCGGGCAATACGGGCGAGCCCCCGCGACGAACCCGCGGGCAAAAAGCGTCCGGCCCGTGCGGGTTGCGTTCTCGCGGGCGCCCGCTGCGTTGCGGCGCTCGACCGATGTGCCCGCATCGCACTTCGCGCCGCGCCTTGCGGATCGCCCCGCGAGAACCGCAACGCAAACTGAGCAAACCTGGTCACAAACCGGTCTAGTTCCAGTTCGCTTCCAGCCAGCCGGCGAGATCTGCAGCGCTGGAACCCGCCGGACCCAATGCTGCTGTGGCGAGGGTCCATGTGCGAGCATCGCCTGAACGCATTGTCCGGCTACACGGAATTATTCTTCATTGCGCCAAATCATGGAATGCTGGCATTTGGCTGGACCGGAGGTCAGCAGCGATTTCCATGCCGGAGCTGGCGCAGTGGGACAGCTTCTACGTCATCGTCGGATCGGCGGCGGGCGCCCTGATCGGGTTGCAGTTTGTCGTCATGACCCTGATCGCCCAACTGCCGTCCCGGCGTATCGCGGAAGGGTCTGCTGCGTTTGGAACACCCACCGTCGTCTATTTCAGCGTCACTTTGCTCTTATCCGCCGTTCTGCGCGTGCCATGGCCAGGCTTCGCGGCGGTTGCTGTTGTCTCGTTTGTCATCGGGCTGTGCGGCGTTGGGTATTCGGCCATCGTGCTGGGGCGTATGCGCCGGCAAACCGCCTATCGTCCCGATGCTGAGGATTGGTTTTACTTTGCCGCGCTGCCGTTCGCCGGATATCTACTGCTTGCGGGTTCGGCTGCGGCAATCTTTTTCCGGATGGACCTGGCGCTGTTCGGCATCGGCGCCGCAGCGTTGATCCTGCTCTTCACCGGCATTCACAACGCCTGGGACACGGTCACATACCACGTCTTCTCCCGCGGTGATTCCACGGAAGACGATTGACCGCCATTGCCTCACGCTGCCGTGAACGCATTGACTTCCTTCACGGATGGTCAACCTGAACTGCGCCGTATACGGCCATACGGCGGCGTCAAAGCCTGCTTTTTCCGCGGCTATTCTCGAAATTTCGTGATCTGCCCACCTACAGGCACCCATCATTTATTGGTGCGTTCTCACAAGCGAGGTGCGGCGACCAAAACTGCCTGGTTCGTAGCAGGACCCGTGGTCGCGCTGCTTTGCAAAAGGAAACGCGTCATGAAGAAAGCCATCTTGTCCGTTCTGCTGTTATCGGCCGTTTGCGCCTCGCCGGCATCGGCCAATTACTTCTCCAATCCCCAACTCGGCGTGAATCTGAACGTCGGTTCGGCGCCGAATCCGACGCCGATGCAACTGCGGTTGCTCAACGAGTCGCGCAGCGTCATTGCGGAAAATGTTGTCCCGGCAGCGCCGGCCTATGTGCCCCCGCCGCCCGCTCCGCCGATCCCGCCGGCCTATGTGCCGCCGCCACCGGCGGCCCCACCGGCCGTGACCGCGCGTGACTTCATGGTGTTCTTCGACTTCGATCGTTCGACCCTGTCGCCCGATGCGCGCACGATCATCGCCAAGGCGGTGGACGCCGCGCGGCAGACCGGCTCGGTGCACATCGTCGTCACCGGCCACACCGACACGGTGGGTTCGCTCCGCTACAATCAGGCGCTATCCCAGCGCCGTGCCACGGCTGTGAAGCGTGAAATGATCCGCGACGGATTTGACGGCACCATGATCGCGACCGTCGGCCGTAACTTCTCCGAGCCGCTGATCTCGACCGGACCTGGCGTCCGCGAGCCCGAGAACCGCCGTGCGGTGATCGATCTTGGCACACCGCCGATCGCGATGCTCGAAATGGAGTAATCCGTTGAACCCGGTCTGAGAACCAAAATGGTTCATGCACCGGGTCCGGCCCCGGGATTGGTGACCCCAATCCCGGGGCCGCTTTTTGCGCGTTACCATTCGCAAAATGTTGATTGCGCGCACCGGCGATTTCTTCCTGTGTTTCCAAAGCGCTGAAACCAGTCTTAAACTGCCGCCGTCACCCCGTGTGAGGACCGGCAGTGGAGTTGTCGCCCATCGAATCGCGCGTGATCGGGGTCGAGATTCAAAATCTCGATTTGGCGAAGCCGTTGGATCGAGAAACAGTTGCGGCGATCAACGACGCGCTGAACCGTTATCTGGTGCTGGTCATTCGCGGGCAAAGACTCTGCGATCCTGATCTGCTGGCCTTCAGCCGCCATCTCGGTGAGCTCGATCCGCCCGGTCCCAATCCCTATGGCGAGCCGTTCCTCAAGGATTTTCCCGAAATCAACGTGATCTCGAATGTGGTGGAACAGGGGCGGCCAATCGGAAATCTCGGGGCCGGCGAAGCCGCCTGGCATGCCGATATGACCTATATCGATGTGCCGCCGAAGGCCGCGGTGCTGTATGCGCTGGAAATTCCTGTCGATGGCGCCGGCGATACATATTTTGCCAGCATGTTTGCCGCCTATGACGCATTGCCGCCGGATCTGAAATTGGAGATCGACGGCAAAGTCACGGTCCACGATGCTTCGCGCAACAGCGCAGGCATGCTGCGCCGTGGATATACCGAAGTGACCGATGTCCGTGAAACGCGTGGCGCGCTCCACCCGCTGGTCCGCACCGATCCGCGTTCCGGGCGCAAGGCGCTGTTTCTCGGCCGGCGACACAACAGCTACGTCACCGGCATGCCGGTGGAGGACAGCGAAAATCTGCTTGACCGGCTGTGGACGCACGCCACTCAGTCCGGGTTCACCATGCGCCATCGCTGGCGCGCCGGCGATGTCCTGATCTGGAACAATCCTGCGGTGCTCCACCGCCGCGATCCCTTCGACGCCAATTCCCGCCGGATTATGCACCGCACACAGATCAAGGGCGTGGAACGCATCGCATGAGCGAACGCGTGCATGAACTCACCCTGCGCCGATTGCGCCTGCCGCTGACCCGGCCCTATCGTCTGTCCTATCGTATCTTCACCGAATTTGAGCCGATCGTCGTGCATGTCCGGTCCTCGTCCGGACGTGAGGGTTGGGGCGAAGGGCACATATCGCCGGGATCCAGCAGTGAGACACGCGACGGCGGCTGGCGATTCTGCGAGGAACATGCGGAGAGGATCGTCGGGAAGGATGCCCGGACTGCGTCGCGGCTTCTGGCTGAATCCATGGCCGGCAGCAAGGTCGCCGCAACCGCGATGATAACCGCCATTGAGATGATGCAGGACGATTCAACGCTGCGGGTCGAAACACCCGTCGCCTTCCCGCTCGTCACGCCGTTTCACGCGCTCAACGAAGACGACATGGAAATCGAAGCCGATTCATTGCTGGCGCAGGGATTCCGCACCTTCAAGGTCAAGGTCGGAAATGATGCCGATGGCGATCTCGCGCGGGTGAAATTCATCCAGGCGGCTGTTGGCGGCCGCGCGAAGCTGCGCATCGACGCCAACCGCGCTTACAGCCGCGAGGATGGACGCCGGTTTGCATCGTCGCTCGATCCGGACGGCATCGAATTGTTCGAACAACCCTGCGCAGCGGACGACTGGGAAGCCAATGCGGCGGTGGCGGCGGTTTCGGCCGTGCCGCTGATGCTGGACGAGCCGATCTGTGACATTTCCGATATTGACCGGGCAGGGGATCTCGATGGCATCGGCTATTGCAAACTCAAGCTGAAACGCTTCGGCGGCTTGCAAAACTTGCGCGAAGCCCTGACGCGCGTGCGTGAATGCGGCATGCAGCCGGTGCTTGGCGATGGCCTCTCCGCCGAAATCCATTGCTGGATGGAAGCTTGCGCGGCTGTCGGGCTGGTGACAAATGCCGGCGAGTTCAATGGCTTTCTCAAACCATCGGTTCGGCTGTTCAGCAATCCGCTGCCATTTTCTTTCGGGTGCATCGAATTGCCGGCGGGATTCCGCCCGGAAATCGACCGCGAAGCAGTGGAGCGGCACACCATCGCCCGCGCACATTTTTCCATCCGCGCATGATCGGCATCCGCGGGCGCAGATTTGACGAGCTGGGTCGCGTCTCCGGCGGATTTCTGCCGTTGCTATGCGCGCTGTACTTTTTGCTCTATCTCGACCGCGTCAATATCGCGACCGCCGCACCGCTGATCCAGAGCGAGTTGCATCTCGGCAATGCAGCGCTGGGCGTGGTGCTTTCCGCCTTCGCCTATTCTTACGCGTTTTGCCAATTGGTTGGCGGCCTCGCCGGCGAAAGATTCGGGCCGCGGCGCACGCTCTGCGCGTCGGTGATCCTGGTGTGCATTGCGACGGCCGCGACCGGGCTTTCCTCCGGCATTGCAGCACTGATTGGAGCGCGCATCGCCCTCGGCTTCGGCGAAGGCGCGGTGCTGCCTACCGCGACACAGGCCATGGCGAAACAATTGCCGCAGAGCAAATGGGGATCCGCGCAAGGAGTCACCCATGCTTTTGCGCGTCTCGGCAATTTCGCCACGCCGCCGATCGTTGCGGCACTGATCGTCGTCTCATCATGGCGTACGACGTTTCTGGTTCTGGCCGCAGCCGGCCTCGTCTGGATTGCGGCATGGCTGTTCTGGTTCCGCGACCCGCGGTTACCGCCAAAAACTCCGCGCAAGGCGGAGGTGGTGAGTTTTTCCCAATGGTGGGCGATTGCAAGACGCACCGCGCCGGCGACGGCCGTCAATTTTTGCTACGGATGGACACTGTGGTTGTTCCTGACCTGGATACCATCCTTCTTTGTACAGAATTACCACCTCTCGCTGACCGGATCGGCGCTGTATTCCGCGGGTGTTTTTTTCGGCGGCCTCGTTGGCGATGCGTTCGGTGGAATCGCCAGTGACCACATCCTGCGCCGCAGTGGAAACCCGGTCTTTGCCAGGCGCTGCATGATTGTTGCCGGGTTTCTTGGCGGTTGCGCGTGCCTGTTCGCCGTCATGGTCAGTGCCGATGTCCGGATGGCCGCAATCATGTTGTCGCTGGCGTTCTTCTTTGCCGAACTGATCGTGGCCCCAATGTGGGCTGTCATCATGGATATCGAGCCGTTGCATCCAGGCCTTGCCAGCGGGATCATGAATTTCGGTTCGGCCATTGCCGGAATCCTTTCGCCGCTCGCTTTCGGCCTTATGGTCGATGCCACGGGAAGCTGGACCATTCCGTTCGGAATTTCCGTCGTGCTGCTGCTGTTGGGTGCCGGATTGACCTTCGCGCTGCACTCACAGCAACGCGAGAATCCGGATTGGACGGGTCAGTTGGACGCGACCAGCCGGGCAGGCGGCGGCGCGGCATAGGCGGCGGCGCGGCGCAGCAATTTGCGCGCTTCCCATTCATCGCCGGGCGCGAGCGCTTCAAAAAATTCCACCTCGCCTCCCGAAAGAAACGCGATCGGAGCGCCATCGCGATACAGCGCACGATTGCCGGAAAACGCCGGGAGTTTGGCGCCCGGTGTGACGATACCTGCCAGATTCAGCGGATCGGCGCCCGAAACGACGATTATCGCGCCCGTGGCTTCGCTCCTCCGGATTTGACGCAGCGCAGGAATGGCATCCGGCAGCGCGAATTGCTCACCGGAAAATCCGGCGATGAACCGCCCGCCGCGGATCTCGCCGCGGCCCTCGAGCTTGCGCAAGACGCGCACCAGATCGCGCCATGGCGGCAGCCATTCCGCTTCGCGCGCCAGCAGACGCCAGCACACCACGCCGTAACGCCGCAGCAGTGTACGCGCGACATGCTCCGATGCATCGGGATTGTTCGCCGGTGCATCCGCGCGGCGGACAATTGCCCACCGGCCCGCTTCCTCGATTGCATATTTTGCGGCGCGGCGGCGTGCGCGGCTCAGAATCGGCTTGCGATCACCGGGCGGCGTCAGCAGGGCGCGCAGTCCGGCAAAACTGTCCGAAACCACAAGTCCAGCCGCAACCAACTCCGCCAGCGCATTTTCCACCTGCACGCGCAGCAGGCCACAGCCTTCGGTCAGCTCATCAAAGAAACAGGCGCCCTGCTGCGAAATGTATTCGAGTACGGTCTGTGCCGCGCCACTCACCATTGGCGCTTCACCGCGCGCAAGCGATTTCCACAAATGGGCGTAGCGTCGCGGCAGCAGCGCAATCGGCGTTGTGCGAATGGGCGCCATGCGCGATTCCGCACGCCTGACAGGCAGTGACAAACGCATCCAGGTAATCTGTCCGGCCAGGCAGCGATCATCCAACCACGATGGTTCGAATTCGCTCAGGCGCGACGGCAGGATTTCCGATTCCCATGCGCCGGCAGGAATTTCAAACCCTTCGAGTTGTGCCACGATGGCATCGAGCGCATCGGGACCTTCCATGCGCGTCTCGGCCGCCACGTGCTGCCACGAGAACAGGAAGCGCATGAAATCGCGTGGCGCAACCGGCTCGATTTCGGCGCGCAGGCGATTGATCGTGTAGCGATGGATGCGCGCGAGCAATCGCCGTTCGCACCATTCTTCCTCAGCCACGCCCGTGAAGCGCCCGCGCAAGGCGAATCCTTCGCTCTCCAGCGCCGACAGAGCCGCCGTAATCGCATTCGGTTCGATGCCCAGAGGCCGCGCGAGTTCGGCCACCGTCACCGGACCCAAACCTTCCAGACGTCCACGGAGAATTTCAACCAGCGATTCTTCGGCTGGCCCGCCTCCGCCTAAAGCTTCGGCGGGCGAGCAGCGGCACACTTGGTCCGCCGAAGTCTCGACGAAGGCGGACCTCTCCAGTGCTGGCCTTGCAGGGGGCCGGGATTCCAGTTGCGGCCACAGCGCGATGAAATCCGGCAATCTCTCGGCCGCGATCCACAGTCTCCGCGGCGCCGTGAGGCGATGAACGCGGTTCTCGGCGGCGAGCAGTTCCAGCCATTCGCGCCACTGTGGCTGGGCCAAAACTTCTTCGTCACTGAGAAAACCGAGCCAGCTCAGCCCATCATGCAGTTCGTCGCGGTTTGTTGCTTCCGGCCAGCTTTCGGCGCGAACCCGGGCAATCGCCTCCGCATCCAGCCGCCCGATATCCGCGGCTTCATCTGGATCGAGCCAGCGTCGGCCCATCACAGCCTGGGTCCGCCGTTCTTCCAGCGGCGCGTCATCGAGATAGGCGTAGGGCCGTGCCGAAAGCACTTCCAGCGCCAGTGGCGACGGTTCGGTCAGGTCGCAGGCGACAATGCGGATGGCGCCGGATTCAATTCCGGCCAGCACGCGCTTCAAACCATCGATGTCCATTGCGTCGTGCAGGCAGTCATGGATCGTTTGGGTGACCAGCGGGTGATCGGGAATTTCACGATCGCCGACGATGTTCTCGCCGCACGCGACCTGATCGGGAAATACCGCCCCCAGCAGATCCTCTGCCCGCATGCGCGAAAGCTGCGGCGCGAGTTTCTTGCCCCCCTGAAAACGCGGAATCGCCAATGAGATTCCAGCCACCCAGCGCCAGCGCGTGGTGAACATCGGCGCATCCAGCAGCGCCTGGATCAGCAGCGATTCGACGCTGGCGGAGTGCAGATAGTGGGCGACCGAGGCAAGTTCGAAACTGTGCGCCGTGGTCAAGGACAAAATAATATTATCTTCACTCGCCGCGGCCTGCAGTTCGAAATTGAACTTGCGGCAGAAGCGCTTGCGCAGCGCCAGACCCCACGCACGGTTGATCCGGCTGCCAAACGGCGAATGGATCACCAGTTGCATGCCGCCTGCTTCATCAAAGAAGCGCTCCAGCACAATTGTGTCCTGCGCCGGCAGCACACCCAGAGCCCGGTATCCGGAGCCGAGGTAATCACTGAGTTCGCGCGCGATGGCAGGCGAGTGCCCCGGTTTCGCCGACAGCCATTCAGAGGCTGCCTCGCCGGTATTATCCGCGGTGAGCTTGCCGGCAATTTCTTCCCGCAGGCGCGACACCGCGCGCGACAGCTCATCGCTGCGCCCCGGGGCTTCACCGAGCCAGAACGGAATTGTCGGTGGCTGGTCATGCGCATCTTCGACCCGGACTGTGCCGCGTTCCACGCGCAAAATGCGGTAGGAATGGTTGCCGAGCTGGAAGATGTCCCCCGCGAGGCTTTCGACCGCGAAATCCTCGTTCACGCTCCCGATCACCAGACTTTCGGGTTCCAGGAGGACGTTGTAATCGGCATTGTCCGGGATCGCGCCACCGGAAGTGATGGCGGTCAACCGCGAACCGCGGCGCGCGCGCACAGTTTTGTTGATGGTGTCGTGATGTAAAAGCGCGCCGCGCCGGCCGTTCCGCGTGCTGAACCCCGTGGCCAGCATCCGCAGCACCGCATCGAAATCCGTTCGCGTCAGCGTATGGTACGGGTAAGCGGCCGTGGCAATTGCGAAAAGTTCGTCTTCGGTGCAGTCGCGTGCCGCAACTTCGGCCACGATCTGTTGCGCCAGCACGTCGAGGCAGTTTTGCGGAACCGACAGCCGGTCGAGTTCGCCACGCGCCACACTGTCGAGCAGCGCCGAGCATTCGACCAATTCGTCACGTGACAGCGGAAACAGGCGTCCCTTTGGCGTGCCGCTGACCGCGTGGCCGGATCGGCCGATGCGTTGCAGGAAGGTGGAAATCGCACGCGGGCTGCCAAGCTGGCACACCAGATCGACATCGCCAATGTCGATGCCGAGTTCCAGCGACGCAGTGGCGACCAGCGCCTTGAGCTTGCCGGCTTTGAGAAGCTGTTCGGCCTTGAAGCGCTGCTCTTTCGCCAGACTGCCGTGATGCGCACCAACATTTTCGCGCCCCAACCGGTCGGCGAGGTGACCGGTCACCCGTTCCACCATCCGGCGTGTGTTCACGAACACCAGCGTCGTGCGGTGCGCTTCGATCAATTGTTTCAGCCGGTCATAAACTTGGTCCCAGACTTCGGCGGACATCACGGCGGACAGGGGTGAGGGCGGAATTTCCAGCGCCAGATCGCGGCCGCGCTGATGTCCCATGTCAATGACCGCCACCCGGGGATCGCCGATCTGGCGCGATCCCGCGAGGAATTTCGCCACCTCTTCAATGGGTTCCTGCGTCGCCGAGAGGCCGATGCGAAGCGGCGGGCGAGCACAGAGACGGGCCAGCCGTTCCAACGACAACGACAGGTGTGTCCCGCGCTTGTTCGGTGCGAGGGCGTGCACTTCGTCCACGATAACAGTCCGGGTCGTCGCCAGCATGCGCCGTCCCGATTCGGAACCGAGCAGAATGTAAAGCGACTCCGGCGTGGTCACGACAATGTGCGGCGGACACCGGCGCATCCTGTCGCGTTCTGACTGTGGCGTATCGCCGGTGCGCACCCAGGTGCGGATTTCGATTTGTGGCAGTCCAAGTAGCTGGAGCTCGGCGGAGATTCCCTTCAGCGGCGCTTCGAGATTGCGCTGCACGTCGTTGGACAGCGCCTTCAGCGGCGAGACATAGACGACTTGGGTCTCATCCTTGAGTTCGCCTGCAAGTCCTTGCCGGACCAAATCATTTATGGCCGCAAGGAACGCAGCGAGGGTTTTGCCCGATCCCGTAGGCGCGGCGATCAGGACGTCGCGCGCCGATTGGATCGCAGGCCAGGCCTGTTCCTGTGCGCCGGTCGGCGCGGCGAAGTTCTTGCCGAACCAGCCTCCGACGGCAGGATGAAAAAGCGAATCCGGATTCATGGCGTCAGGTTACATATGGGATTTGCCGAGGCAAATTTTTGTCACTGTATCAGGAACGGTTCTGTGACCCCGTCGTTATTATGCTGCTCTCGAACGAGCAAACGCGCTGTCAACAATGCGCGCCACGAAAAAGCCCGGCAGCCCCCCTCCCGGGCTTTTTCATTTTTGTAACAGATTCATCGGGATGCGGCTTCTGTACGGACATAATCATGGCAGAAGCGGCGCAGTGACTGGAAAAGTACCTGGTCATTGATCACCCGTGGAACTTTGTTCTGCCCGCCAAGCCTGCCGCGTGATTTCATCCACGCCGCGAATGTCCCTTTTTGCGCGGCGACAAGCCGGGGCGGATCCATGCCAAAGCCGCCGGACCGGTGGACACGATAGTCATCATTGCAACGGCACAGCTCGCGGTCGATGAGATCGGTGA
>JAGWSK010000446.1 GCA_028869355.1 Alphaproteobacteria bacterium
CCTGGGACAGCGTCGTACCCGCGTCGATATATACAAGCGTGACATCGAGCCCGTATTTGCGGAATATTCCCTTTTGCAGCGCGTAATTCATTGGCGCCGTTGTCATTGAATAGCCGTCATAGGCGACTTTAAGCGGAATCAATTGCGGTGCCACTGCGGCAGCGGACGCAATCATTCCGGCAACAGCAACCGCCAGCGCCGCAACAATCGCCTGGAACAGAATCCTCATTTCAGCACCGCGAGCAGTTCGAAAATGGCCGCCACGATATATCACGCAAGCAGCGCCTTCATCCTGTCCTGATTGAGGCCCTTCATCAGCTGATCGACGAGCGCCGACAACGGGACAGCGACTTTCGCGTGCTGCGCCAATTCCAGTGCCACATCCATGTCCTTTTCCGCCCATTTCCCGGTGCTGCGGCCCCATTTTTCGAGCGACCAATTGGCGCCGCTCGAATGTTGCAGCGCGCCAACAAGCTTTGGGATATCGGCGCCCATCTGCTTCATCAGGCCGAGCACTTCATAATTTGCCGCCATGCAGGCCCACAGCAGCATGTTGTTGGCGGTCTTGGTGAGTTGTCCCATGCCGCAGCCGCCGACATGCATGACATTGGCGCCGAAAGCCGAGAGCACCGGTTGCGCCTTTTCGAAGGCTTCCGCACGTCCGCCACAGAACACCGTCAGCGTGCCGTTATCGGCGGCTTCCTGCCCCAGCACGACCGGAGTGTCCAGGAAACCAATCCGGTATTTGTCACAGGCGGCTTCGAGTTCGCGCGCCGTTTCGGGTGAGGTCGAACTGGAGACGCAAATGACGCCGCCGGCAGGCATCTGCTCCAGCAGGCCGGAGTGGACAATCACGTCCTTCACCTGCTTGTCGGTCGCGACCATGACGATGACGACGTCCGAATGTGCGCCAACTTCCGCTGCGTTGCCGGCGATCTTCACGCCCGCGTCGGCGGCGCGCGCGACCGGTCCTGGTGCGATATCGCAACCTGTGACCTCGAAGCCCTTGCTGACCATATGGCGTGCCATCTGGAAGCCCATGGCGCCCAATCCGATCATGCCCGTTCTACGCACGCCCATTTGCTATTCCTTACTGCTGTGAAGCGACCGCAGACGCTGTGTCGCCTCATGATCTATTGCCCAATCCTGCGCCGTTGCCACGACGGCCACGCCGTAATCCGCGGCGGCTTTCTCCGGCGACACGTAACCCTGCACGACATCATTCAGAACGCTATCGGGATCACGTTCGTACGGATCGCCGAGGCCGCCGCCACCCGGCGTTTCGAGACGAAAAACATCACCTGCTTTCAGGGGATAATCGGCATAGCGCGTCGGCAGATGCTTTGCATCGGGCGTGTCCGGACTGACCGTCAAGTCGCCGCCGCGCCCGTCCTTCCCGCCGGCAACGCCGCACGGCGGACTGACATGTTTTGAGGAGCGGATCGAAAAGCGCGCTTCCGCGAGATTGACATATTCGCGCAGGATTCCCAGTCCGCCACGGAATTTGCCGGCGCCACCGGAATCGCGAATGAGTTCGAACCGCTGTACGCGCGTGGGAAATTCGCTTTCGATAATTTCGATCGGCGCGATTTTGGCATTGCTCTGATTGACCGTGGTACCGGACGCACCATCGCGCGACGCCCGGCCGCCGGCGCCCCCGCCGACAATTTCGTATTGCACATAGCTCTTGCCCGCCGATGTGGTCCGGCCGCCGATAATAATCGAGCGGCTGCCGCATCCGTCCGCGCGGGCGCGGGCCGGCACGCATTGCGACAGAGCGTCGAACAAAGCTTCGACCATCGCATGCACAGTCGCATTGTAGGTGTTCACAGGGGCCGGGAAGCGTGGATTGAGAATGCTGCCTTCGCGCGTCCTGACATCGAGGGCGCGCATGATTCCGCTGTTGATGAAAATCAGCGGATCGACCAGCGAAATGAGCACATAAGCCGAGGCAGCCCGGACCAGTGGCGGCCTGACATTGGCAGGCCCACGAGTCTGATCCGCAGAACCGGAAAAATCCAGCACGATGCTGTCGCCGCGCTTTTCAACAACAACATGGATGCGAACCGGTCTATTCAGTTCGATTCCATCGTCATCAATGAAGCGTTCGGCTTCGAAGCGGCCATCGGCCCATTCTGCGATCGCGGATTTCATCCGCTGCGCCGTGATTTCGAGGAGCCGGTCGAAAGCGCGCAGCGATTTGGCTTCACCAAATTTGCCGATCAGTTCGCGGACGCGCTGC
>JAGWSK010000447.1 GCA_028869355.1 Alphaproteobacteria bacterium
AATATTTATTTCACAGCGAAACTTGCTGCGACCGATGGCCTGTCGTTCCAGCAAATTGCCGCGATCATGACCGGTTCAACGCAGGAGGAATATGCCAGAATGATGTTGAACGGCGGCCGGTCGCCGCAAGGAAACCGCAGCAAGTCGGAGTGGAAAAACCGTGGCTAGGATTGTTGCAGGTGTTGCCTGTTCGCATATCCCGGCGATCGGCGCGGCCTGGGACAACGGCAAGGCGGATGAACCCTATTGGCGGCCGGTATTCGGTGGCTTCGAACCGTCCAGGAAGTGGATCAGCGAAGTCAAACCAGACGTCTGTATCGTCGTGTACAACGACCATGCTTCGGCATTTTCGCTGGAGATCGTGCCGACTTTCGCCATCGGCTGCGCCGCGGAATTCCCGATTGCCGATGAAGGCTGGGGCCCGCGTCCGGTGCCGCCCGTCAAGGGACATCCCGAACTCGCCTCGCACATCGTCCAGTCCACGGTTCTGGACGAATTCGACATCACCATGGTCAACAAGATGGAGGTGGACCACGGCCTGACGGTGCCGCTGTCGCTGATGTACGGGCGCCCCCGTGAATGGCCGTGTCCGATCGTTCCCATCTGCGTCAATGTCGTGGTCTATCCGGTGCCCACAGGTCATCGTTGCTACATGCTGGGCAAAGCCATTCGCAAAGCCGTGGAATCCTTCGATCAGGACCTGCGGGTGGTGATTTTCGGAACCGGTGGAATGTCGCACCAGTTGCAGGGGCCTCGCGCCGGATTGATCAATCGCGAATTCGATACAAGGTTTCTCGACAATCTGACGCGCGATCCGTCGGCGCTCATCCGCATTCCGCATATTGAATACTTGCGGGAGGCGGGATCGGAAGGCATAGAAATGGTGATGTGGCTGATCATGCGCGGCGCGCTCGATGACGAGGTGCGGGAAGCCTATCGCTTCTACCACGTGCCGGCCTCGAACACCGCGCTCGGGCACATCATCCTCGAAAACAATCTCCGCCTTTGAATAACGGGAAAACGTCATGAAGATTTGCGTAGCCGGACAGGGTGCATTCGGTCAAAAACATCTCGACGCACTGAAACGCATTCGGGGCGTCGAGGTCGTGTCTCTGATTGGCGGCAATCCGGCGGGTACGGAGGAAGTCGCAAAAAAATACGGCATACAGCACTGGGGCAATGATCTCGCGAAGGGCATCGCCAGGGCGGACGCAGTGATCCTGGCGACGCCGACCCAGATGCACCGCGCGCAGGGCGAACAGGTGATGCGGGCCGGGAAACATGTCCTGATCGAAATCCCGATCGCCGACAATGTCGAAGATTCGCAGGCGCTGACCAAGATCGCGCGTGAAACCGGCGTCGTCGCCATGGCCGGCCATGTGCGCCGGTTCAATCCCAGCCACCAATGGGTGCACCGCCGGATAAGAAAAGGCGAACTCAAGATCCAGCAGATGGATGTGCAGACCTATTTCTTCCGCCGCACCAATATGAACGCTGCTGGAAAGGCGCGAAGCTGGACCGATCACCTCTTATGGCATCACGCCTGCCATACCGTCGATCTGTTCCACTATCAGACCGGCGAGACGAGTTCCGAGTGTTATGCCGTGCAGGGTCCGCGCCATCCGACACTCGGTATCGCCATGGACATGGGAATCCTCCTGAAGACTCCTTCGGGCGCGATATGCACCCTGTCGCTTTCGTTCAACAATGACGGGCCGATTGGCTCATTCTTCCGCTACATCTGCGACAATGGCACATATCAGGCCTATTACGACGATCTCGCCGACGGCAAAAAGAATCCGGTCGACCTCAGCAAGGTCGATGTCTCAATGGATGGCATTGAACTGGAAGACCGGGAATTCATCGCGGCGATTCAGGAAAAGCGCGAACCGAACAGCGCACTCGCGCAGGTGCTGCCCTGCATGGAAGTTCTTGGCCGTCTGGAACGGATCATCGATCCCAAACGTGAGTGCGTCGTCTGATAATGGCTTTGCAGTCGCGCAAACTCGGTTCGTTTGACGTATCCGCCATCGGTCTCGGCTGCATGAGCCTGAGTCACGCTTACGGCACGCCTCCGGAGCCGGCTGCCGCCGCTGAGCTGCTGCTGAAGGCGCTCGACAGCGGTTATTCGTTTTTTGACACTGCGTCGCTCTATGGCCAGGGAGGGAACGAGACCCTGCTCGGCAACACGCTCAAGCATCGCCGCGGCGAATTCGTGCTTGCCAGCAAATGCGGGATGTTGCGGCCCCGTGAGCCTGATGGCAGGCCGGAAATACTGAAGAGGACCTGCGATGACAGTTTGCGCCGCCTGCAGACTGATGTGATCGACCTGTATTACCTCCACCGCTGGGACAAGCGCGTTCCCATTGAAGACAGCGTCGGCGCCCTCGCGGACCTGGTCAAACAGGGAAAAATCCGCATGATCGGACTTTCGGAAGTGTCGGCGGTGACGCTTCGCGAGGCGCACGCGGTGCATCCGATTGCGGCGGTGCAAAGCGAATATTCGCTGTGGACGCGGAATCCGGAAATCGCCGTGCTCGACGCATGCCGGGACATTGGCGCTACTTTCGTCGCCTTCAGTCCGTTGGCGCGCGGCTTTCTCACCGGTTCTCTGCGCGACGTGACGAGCCTGCCACCCAAAGATATCCGCCATGCCATGCCGCGATTTCAGGGTGACAATTTCACCCGGAATCTGAAACTGCTGAATGGATTTGCGGCTCTGGCGCGGGAAACTGACTGCACCATGGGACAGTTGGCACTGGCCTGGCTGCTGGCCAAGGCACCACATGTCGTGCCGATCCCCGGAACCACGCGTGTCGACCATCTCGCTGAGAACGCCGCCGCGGCCGATGTGCGGCTCACTCCGGCTGCGATTGAGCGCATGGAACTGCTGATCAATGCGCAAACCGTCAGCGGCCCACGCTACAATGCCACGACACTGCCGGAGATCGACACCGAAAGCGACTGAAATGGACGCGCAGAGGCTGAAGCGTTTCGTCGGGCAGATCTGGGACGATGCCGTCGTCCCGTCGCTCGTGGAATATATCCGTATACCGAACAAATCGCCCTCGTTCGACCGCGACTGGGTTGCGCACGGCTATATGGATTCGGCGGCCGCGCTGATGGAAAATTGGGCCCGGAAGCGCATTGAGGCGATTCCGGGAGCCGCGCTCGAAGTGGTGCGGCTGGAAAACCGCACGCCTGTCATCTTCATCGAAATCCCGGGCGAGGGTGACGAGCCGGTATTGCTGTATGGCCACCTCGACAAGCAGCCGGAATTCACCGGTTGGGCGGAAGGGCTGGGCCCGTGGACGCCGGTGATCCGCGGCGAGAACCTGTATGGCCGCGGCGGTGCCGACGATGGTTACGCCATCTATGGCGCGCTGTCGGCCATCCTTGCGCTGCACGATCAGAAAATTCCGCATTCCCGTTGTGTGGTCCTGATCGAGGCTTGTGAAGAATCCGGCAGCTATGACCTGCCGCATTATGTCGATCATCTCGCAGCCCGGATCGGCAAGCCCGGGCTGGTTGTGTGTCTTGATTCGGGCTGCGGCGATTATGAGCGGCTGTGGCTGACGACATCGTTGCGCGGGCTGGCCAACGCGAAGCTCACCGTCCGCGTGCTGACGGAAGGTGTCCATTCCGGCGATGCATCCGGCATTGTGCCGTCGAGCTTCCGGATTTTGCGTCAATTGCTGTCGCGGCTCGAAGACGAACGCTCCGGCGAAATTCTCGCGCGTGGCTTCCATGTCGAGATTCCGTCTGCGCGGGCGGCGCAGGCAAGAGCGGCGGGTGCGATCCTGAAATCTGCCGTCTATGACAAGTTTCCGTTTGCTGGCGGTACGCGACCGATGGCGACCGATCCGGCCGAACTCATCCTCAACCGTACCTGGCGTCCGCAGCTCGCGATTATCGGGATTGAAGGTTTGCCGGCGCCGCAGAATGCCGGGAACGTGCTGCTGCCTTCAACCACCGTGCAGATTTCACTGCGCCTGCCGCCGACGTTGACCAGCGATGCCATGGCGCTGTTGAAGAAGGTGCTGACACATAACCCGCCGGACGGCGCGGAAGTGACGTTCGAGGCGTCGCCCTTCATCAGTCCGGGCTGGAACGCGCCGGAGCTTGCACCATGGCTCAAACGGACCGTGAATCAGGCGGCGATGGCGGCATTCGGTTGCGAACCCGCCTATATGGGCGAGGGTGGCAGCATCCCGTTCATGGGCATGCTGGGCGAGAAATTCCCGCAGACGCAGTTCGTGATCACCGGGGTTCTGGGGCCCCATTCCAACGCCCATGGCCCCAACGAATTCCTCCATATTCCCACCGGCAAGCGCGTCACCGAGGCCATCGCTCATGTGCTGGCCGGCCATCTCGGCCACGCATAAAAAAAGCGGCACCCGAAGATGCCGCTTTTCTCAATTTTTGCGTTGCGTGTTTACGGCATCGCCGTGACGCGGTTCACCATTTCGCCTTCAGCATTCCGTACGCCCTGTACGCGCACCTTGCCGCCGGCATGGACGATACTCTTGTCGGCATCCGTGAACTTAAACACCGGGACACCCGGATCGAGGACGAGGTCGGACTCGCCTCCTGGATATGTCTCGCCCTTTCCGCCGATTTTGCTCGGCCCGAATTTCACGTGCATGACGTTGCTGCCGTTCACGACTACTGTGCCGGTCACGGTCGCATTCGTCATCGTCTGATTGCGTGCATCATTCATCGGCCGCTGGCCGTCGCCACCACCGCGCATCTTTTCCGAGAAGATACGCAGCTCGGTCGAATGCAGCTTGCCGTCATCCTTGCGCACTGCCGCGGAGGCGACAAAATCGTTGTTCTTGATATCGCTCAGCTTCGCCGGGGCCTGCTGGATGTAGATGACATTCGGGGCCAGCTTGAAATTTTGAACCTGGCCGTCGTCGTTCTTCACCGAAATCGTGGAGGCATCCATCTTGTCCACGGTTCCAATGACATTGATTGCATTATTGCCCTGCGCCATCGCCGGAACGGCGAGGAGCGCGATAAAACTTCCAAGCAGAAGAGTTCTGGATCGCATCGGGTTTGTCCTTGAGGTTCCGGGGCGCGCGTTTTCATTACGGCGCCGGTAATGAGGATTATCACAACTCGCGCATCCGTGCACGCCGGTTCGCGCTTCTTCCTTGCCGCCGCACGCGCTTCGGGCGCATTGTCACGGGGCTGTCACGGCTTTGAAAGAGTGCTTCGATGTCCCGCGTCGCTGCCATTTCGCTGCTGGTGCTTGGCCTTACGACAAGCAGCGCCATGGCCGGCATCATTGTGTCTTCCACCCAGACGCAGCTTCCCGGCCGTCAATCGGTTCCGGTCACGGCCTATATCGAAGCCGATCGTTTCAAGCTGACGATGCCCGCAATGACGATCATTTACCGGGCCGATTTGAACCGGTTGTGGGCGGCGGATATGGACCGGCGCGTCTATTACGAACTCACGTCCGAAACCATGCGCCAGTTCGGCGGCATTACCGCCCAGCTAAACGCAGCTCAGGCGCAGCTTAAGGACACGATTTCGCAGCTGCCCCCGGATCAGCAGGCGCAGATCGAGAACCTTCTCGGCAGCATCGGTGCGGCGCCCGCGACAGCAGATGCGCCGCCGGCCAAACCGGTTTTCGTGAAATTGGGCGGAAGCAAAATGGTTGCCGGTTACACTTGCGATCTCTATCGCAAGAGCCTGAACGGCCAGCACCAGGCGGATTATTGCATCTCGCCCGCTTCATCTGCGGGGTTTGATGCATCCGATTTTGGTGTCTTTGACCGCTTCTCGGATTTCGCGGCGCCCCTCATGACATCTCATCTGATCCCTCACATCGACGACATGGATTGGGGCGGTATGCACCGGGCATTGGGCTTTGCCGGAATCCCGCTCGACGTCGTCGCTTACGACCGCGGCAAGCCCGATATCGAAGAGACCGTCACCAAGGTCGTGCGCGAGCCGATTCCGGCCGGTGCTTTCGATCTGCCAGCGGGCATGACCAGACAGGACCTCGGCGTAGTGCATTGAGCTGGCGGGCATTCTCCTACCCTGTCGCCTTTGTCTTTGCGCAATAGCTGCTTTACGATTTCACGGCAGCGGCGGAGCAAAGCATGGCGGCAGACATCAGGATGGCATTGCGCGATGGGCCCGTGACCATGCTTCAGGTCGGCGTGGTCACGATCTGCACGCTGTTGAATATGATCGACGGCTTCGACGTGCTGGCGATTTCGTTCACGGCGCCGCTGATCGCCCGAGACTGGAATGTCGATCCGGTTTCACTCGGTATACTTCTGTCTGCCGGCCTTGCAGGCATGGCGACAGGATCGTTGTTTCTTTCGCCATTGGCCGACCTCATCGGCCGCCGCGCCGTCCTGTTGCTTTGCACCGTCGTGATCAGTATCGGCATGCTGGCATCGGCGCTGACCGGCTCGGTCGCGATGCTTGCCCTGTTCCGGCTGGTGACCGGCATCGGTATTGGTGGTGTTCTCTCCAGCGGAAATACCCTGTTGTCGGAATACGCACCGCAGCGTTGGCGCGATCTGTCGATTTCATTCATGGTTGTCGGTTATTCGGGTGGCGCGATCGTCGGCGGATCGATTTCGGCCGCCCTGATCACATTGTTCGGATGGCGATCCGCGTTTGTCTTCGGCGGAATTTGCTCCACTTTGCTGATTCCGGCGGTTATCCGGCTGCCCGAATCGCTGGATTTCATTATTGCGCGCAACGGCACTAATGTCCTTGCGCAGGTCAACACCGTCATGGGCCGCCTCGGCCATCCGCCGGTCACGCAGGTGCCGGAAACTGCGCGCGAAGAGGCGGGAACCAGGGCGGTCCTGGGGATCTTCGACCGGCGCTTTCTCGGCGGCACCATGCTGATCTGCATCAGCTTCTTCATGCTGATGTTGAGCTTTTATTTTGTCCTGTCCTGGACGCCGAAAAATCTGGTCGATCTCGGTTTCAGCGTCAGCGAAGGTATCTATGCCTCGGTGCTGCTGAATGCCGGCGGAATCGCCGGCGGTCTGGTGTTCGGCTTCATTGCACGCAAGACCGGAGCACGGGCGGTATCGGTCTGGTTGCTGGTGGCGCTGTTTGCCTCGGTTGTTGCCTTTGGCGCCCTCAAACACGGGATCGTGCCGGTGATGACCGGCGCAACCGTCATGGGATTCTTCCTGATCGGTTCGATGGCAAGCCTGTACGCAATCGTGCCGCGAATCTATCCGGCGCGTGTGCGCAATACCGGCACCGGCCTGGCGATTGGATTTGGCCGGCTCGGCGCGGTTGCAGGTCCGTGGTTGGGCGGCGTGTTGATTGCCGCTGGTTGGCAGCGCTTCACCTATTACGCCGTATTGGCCATTCCAATTCTGCTTGCCGCCACTGCGGTGCGCCGCATTCCGCTGCTCTCGTCCGCAGAGGACGGGCCCATTCGGCCGTCGGCGCAGGCGTTCAAACCGGCTAAGTAAACGCGTGACTCCGCGCCTGCTGCTGTATCTGAATCTTGCGCTTGCCTTTTACAGCACCGGAACGATCTGGGCCCACGAGGTCGATATCTTCCGCTCGTGGCGGCTGATTGGCACTGATCAATTCCACGAAGTACAGCGCGTGCATTGGCATAAGTTGCCGTACTGGATTTTTGTGCCGGTGGGGTTGGCGCTATGCGGGGCGATTGCGCTCGTCTGGTACCGGCCGGCGGATTCACCAGCTTGGGGCGTGCCCGGAGTGCTTGCATGCCAGCTGCTTTCGCTGGTTTTGACCGCGATGTTCTGGGGACGATGGCAGGGGCAGTTGTCGCGAGACCCGCGCGGCGCGGAGAGCCCATATCTGACAAAGATTCTCAGCACCCATTGGGTGCGCACGCTACTGATCACCGCCAATGCCGCCATTCTGCTGGCCTGGACGGCGACCACGGCAGCCTGAGGGGGCTTCCGGAGGCGGTCCATTTCGTCCATAAGCCGCGCCATGCACCTGCGGATAAAGATTTGCGGCATTAACAGCATCGATGCGGCGACCGCCGCGGTCTCGTGCCGGGCGGATTTTGGCGGGCTGGTGTTTTTTCCCCCGAGCCCGCGTCATACGGGATTCGACCGCGCCGCCCGCCTTGCTGAAATCCTGCGCGGCAAAGTGCAGATCGTTTCATTGCTGGTCAATCCGGACGACTCGCTGATCGCAGAACTGGTTGCGCGCATACGACCCGATGTGATCCAGTTGCACGGCGATGAATCGCCGGCGCGCGTCGCAGCAGTCGCAAACCTCTCTCGTAAGCCAGTGATGAAAGCACTCGCAGTTGCCGCTCCGGAAGATGTGCGCCGCGCCCAGGACTACCACGAAGTCGCGGATTACATCCTTTTCGATTCCCGTCCGGGACCGGCGGCCGAAAGGCCCGGTGGCGTCGGTCTGGCATTCGATTGGCGCATACTGTCTGGCATCCGGCTCGACCGGCCGTGGGGGATCGCGGGCGGCTTGAACCCGGAGAATGTCGGGCGTGCGATTGCCATCGCAAACCCGGCATTTGTCGACGCATCATCCGGCGTTGAAGATGCGCCGGGACAAAAGAACCGCGAAAAAATCGCGGCGTTTGTCAGTGCGGCGCGCGGGGCAGCGACCGCGCCA
>JAGWSK010000045.1 GCA_028869355.1 Alphaproteobacteria bacterium
CGAACGGGAGATAGGCACCGTCTCGGGCAATTTCTACGCATCGAGCTGGCTTGCCCTGCATGACGCGTGGGTGAATGTCGCCGAGCGTTTCAACGGTGAATTGATTGTCGCCGTCCCTGCGGGAGACAAACTACTTTACGCGAGGGGCACCGATCGTCGGTCTGTGGACGCGCTAAGAACGCTAGCTGCCCAACTCGCTCGCCAATCGGACCGACCGCTTTCACAATCCGTGTTCCACTGGACCAAAGACGGCTGGGAGCAGCTGTCGCGATAGTCTAACCACCTAAACCGGCAGCCAGAGCACCGCGCGCAATCCGCCAAACGCACTGGATTCCAGGCGCACATCGCCGCCATGGGCGCGCGCGATGTCGCGCGCCACGGCAAGACCGAGACCAACACCTCCGGTCTGCAGATTGCGTCCTTCGTCCAACCGGTGAAATGGCCGGAACGCCTCCTCGCGCCGAGCCGCTGGAATGCCCGGTCCATCATCTTCGACCGCCAATTCGATGCGGTGGCCTTTGCGATAGAGCTTCACCTGCACGAATTTTCCGTATTTCAGCGCGTTGTCCAACAGGTTGGTCAGGCAGCGCTTGATCGCATTGCGCTTGACGGTGAGCGTGACCGGCTCGATGGCGCTGAGGACGATCCGGTGTTGCGCGCCTGCGCTGCGCCCGGCATCTGCGGCGGCCTCCGCCGCAAGCACCGCGAGATCGGTTTCCGCCGCGACTTCGCCCGCTTCGCCCCGCGCGAAATCCAGATATTCGTTCAGCATATGCTCCATTTCCGCAATGTCGCTTTCCATCGCGGCGATGTCCGGATTGCGCGGCATCATCGCAAGTTGCAGCCGCAAGCGCGTCAGCGGCGTCTTGATGTCGTGGCTGATGCCCGCCAGCATGTCGGTGCGCTGCTGCACAAATCGCTCAATGCGCTGGCGCATTTCCATGAATGCCACCGCGGCGCGGCGCACTTCCTGGGCGCCGTGCGGTTTGAACCCCTCGAAAGCGCGGCCCTTCCCGAAACTCTCCGCCGCATGCGCCAGCCGCTCGATCGGTTTCATCTGATTGCGCAGAAACAGACCGGCGATCGCCATCAGAACCAGCGATGATCCGATCATCCAGGCGATGAAAATGTCGGCATTCGATGCCGTCACGCGCTCGCGCGGCACCAGCAGGCGCAACACGCCGTCCTTAAGCTGCACCCGGACATCGACATAGTTGCGGAAGCGTCCGGTGTCGAAAGTCGCGGGCCCCGGAAATTCACTCGAGAAGATATATGCAAGCTGGCGGTCGAGAACGGTGGTGGGTGTCCCCACCACCCGTGCAAGCCGCTCACGCGGCAGGAACTCCGCCACAAAACCGAATGCCTGCGCCGCCACCTTGCGTTCGCGGTCGCGTTCGGCACCGGGTGGAAACCGGTTTTCCAGCATCACCATATAGCCGGCATCATTGGCGATGCCGCGCGTGAGCGTCGCCGTCACGATGCGGTAATGCCGGTCAAAAAACACCGCGGTGACGATGCCCTGCAGGATGATGACCGGCGCCACAATGATGATCAGTGAGCGGCCGAACAGCCGCCGCGGCATCAGCGATTTGATCAGCCGGAACGGATGCCAGCGAACGCGAAAAGGCCGCAGGCGCAAACGCGACCTCAACGGCGCCGCACCAGCCGCGCTATCGGACGCTGTCGGGGACAAGGACGTAGCCCGTACCGCGAACGGTCTGGATGTAGAGCGGAACTTTCGGGTCGTTTTCGATCTTGCGTCTGAGACGCGTGACCTGCACGTCCACCGAGCGCTCGAGCTGCAGGTTCAGTTTTTCGCACAAAAACGCGCGGCTGAAGGGGCGCCCGGCATTGGCGGCGAACAGCTTCAAAAGCTGCTGTTCCGCTCCAGTCAGTTTCACCCGGTGGCCCCCGCGGGTCAGTTCTCCGCGTTCGGCATCGAAAAGGCATTCCCCCATCCGGACTTCACGGTTCGCGGGCACCTGCGCCCGGGTCCGCCGCAACAACCCGTTCAGCCGCAACACCAGCTCACGCGGTTCGAATGGTTTGGCGAGATAGTCGTCGGCGCCGCGCTCAAGCCCGGAGATCCGGTCGGCGCTTTCTCCGCGCGCGGTCAGCATCAGGATCGGAAAATCGTGCCGGTGGCGCAAATCGGACACCAGCTCAAAACCGCTTTCACCGGGCATCATGACGTCGAGTACCAGGCCGTCGAATTCGATGCTCTTGATCAGCAACCGCGCCTGCGCCGCATCCGCTGCGGCGGATACCCGAAATCCGTTGGCGGCCAAATAACGCTGGAGCAGGCTCCGCAGCCTTTCGTCGTCGTCCACCACAAGCAGGTGAGGATTGTCGGAACCGTTCATCGACATATGGACATAGGCGGCGGGTCTCCGTTAGACATCAATAGGCTGGCCCGGTTTGCCTAGCAAGCGCATGAGCTGTGGATGGGCCGGCAACCCCCGGTTTTTCGAGGACGATCATGGCCGACTTGATACCTTTCGACGAACGCGACGGTTCGCTCTGGTTCGACGGAAAAATCGTGCCCTGGCGTGATGCCAAAGTGCATGTGATGACGCATGCGCTGCATTTTGCCTCCTGTGTGTTCGAAGGCGAGCGGATTTATTCCGGGCGCATTTACAAGCTCAAGGCGCACACCGAACGCCTGTTTGCATCTGCGGCACAGCTCGGAATTACGATTCCGTATACGGAAGACGAAATCAATCGCGCCTGCTACGAGGCCGCGGCCGTTCAGAACATCCAGGACGGTTATGTCCGCCCGGTGGTGTTTCGTGGCGCCGCCACCCTGCCCACGGTTTCCGCCCAGCACGCGGGCGTGCATGTCGCCATTGGCGTCTGGCCCTGGCCGTCCTATTTCGATCCGGCGCAAAAGCTCAAGGGCATCCGCCTCGATATTTCCGAGTGGCGGCGGCCGGCGCCCGATACCATTCCGTCAAAGGCCAAAGCCGCCGGCCTGTACATGATCTGCACGCTGTCAAAGCATGCCGCTGAGGCCAAGGGCTATTCGGATGCGTTGATGTTCGACTATCGCGGGCTGGTGGCCGAGGCCACGGGCGCGAATATCTTCTTCGTCAGGGACGGGCAGTTGCACACCCCAACGCCGGATTGCTTTCTCGACGGCATTACCCGCCGGTCGGTCATGGCGATTGCGGCGGCGCGGCAGATTCCGGTGCGCGAACGCGCGATACAGCGCGACGAATTGCCGGATTTCACCGAGTGCTTCCTCACCGGAACCGCGGCGGAGGTCACCCCGGTTTCCGAAATCGGACCCTACCGCTACAGGCCCGGCAAAATCTGCGAATTGCTGATGAATGATTATGCGGCCGAAGTCCGCCGCGCAGGCACCGCGGCTGACGTTTAGACTCGATCCGACCCTCCCCTTGAGGGAGGGTCCAACGCGCGAAGCGCGTTGGGGGAGGGGACAGCGAGCGGAGCGAGCGCATTGGCGCGCCGGGTGAGGAGTGAGTTATTTGCCCCAACGCTTGACGCTCGCGTCGTCTTCGCTGCCGGCTGCCTCGCCCCTTATTTGGCGTGTAGCCGGCGGTTCATCATCTTGGCGTCAGGATGAGAATTTACGAGCGCTGGATGTTGCCCTGGCTGATCGATTTGGCCATGCGCAACGACGATCTCTCGCCATATCGCCGGCGGGTGCTGTCGAGGGCGCACGGCCGTGTTCTGGAGATCGGCGTCGGTTCCGGGCTGAATCTGCAACTTTATCCCGCTGCCGCCGAACAGATTATCGGAATTGATCCCTCTGCGGAACTGCTCGCAAAAACCCAACGCCGGAGTGACGCCTCGCATCGCCAGGTGCATCTGATTCGCGCTTCAGCAGAAGCAATTCCCGTCCAGGATCGCGTTGTAGATACCGTGGTGATGACCTGGACCTTGTGCAGCATCCCGGATGTGCGCAAGGCGCTGCGCGAAATCCATCGGGTGCTGAAGCCTTCGGGCCAGCTTCTGTTCGTCGAGCACGGTCTGGCTCCCGAGGTGAACGTCCAAAAGTGGCAGCACCGGCTCGATCCGTTATGGAATCACATCAGTTGTCATCTGGACCGGCCGATGGACAAGTTGATCGCGGACTCCGGATTTCGCATCACTGATCTGCAAACGGGCTATCTGCCACGCGGTCCGAAGCTGATGACGTTTCTCTATGAAGGGCAGGCTCGCCCGATCTGATCGCCGGACACGCCGCGTTTATTTGGCGGGCGCGGGAATCCGTGTCTGAGCGCCGACGCGACTCCTTGCCACAACACGTTGCTTCACCAGACCGTAAATTGCCGGGATAACCAGAAGCGTCAGGATGGTCGAAGAAATCATGCCGCCAACCATCGGCACGGCG
>JAGWSK010000448.1 GCA_028869355.1 Alphaproteobacteria bacterium
ATATTTCTGCTTACGCCCGCTGACTGATTCCGCTGAATCCGCTATCCTTGCCGGTCACGCGGTGGCGCGAATTCATCGCGCCGATGGAGGGAGATCGTCATGAGGCCCATGTCGAAATTCATTGCCTTCACAGCGGCTGTCTGCCTGGCTGCGCTCGCTTCCGGCGGTCCGGCGCTCGCGGGTGAAATCACGGTTGTCACCGGCGGCGGCCCGCTGCCCGATGTCATGGGCACGCTGCTTCCGATGTTCGAAAAAGCGACCGGCAACAAGGTGAACTTCGCCTCAAAGGGTGCGCCTGCGATTACCGCCGATCTCAAATCGGGCGCCGCGGATGTGGTCATCACCAACACCGAGGACGTGGACAACCTCGCGAAGAGCGGCGATGTGGCGGCCAATGGCCAAACCCTGCTGATGATTTCGAAAGTGGGAATCGCGGTGAAGGCCGGCGCGCCCAAGCCGGATGTCAGCACACCCGACAAACTGAAAGCCGCGCTGACGGCGGCGAAGACCGTCGGCTACAGCCTGGGCTCCAGCGGCCGGCACATGCAGAAGGTGTTCCAGGATCTCGGCATCACCGACATGATCAAGTCGAAAGCGGTGGTCGTGCAGGGCCGGCCGGTCGGCGCAGCCATTGCATCGGGCGAAGCCCAGATCGGATTCCAGCAGGTTGCCGAACTTCGGCCGGTGAAAGGCGTCGATCAGTTTGCCGAGCTTCCTGGCGCGCTGCAGACGAAGATACCCTATTCCGCGGGCATTGCGGCGAAGGCCAAGGACCCGGCAACCGCGCGTGCGCTGGTGACGTTCCTGCGGTCTGCCGCGGCGCAGGACGTGCTCAAGCGTAAGGGCATGGACCTGCCCTGATTTTTCCGTGCCCGAGACAAGAGATCATCAACGGGGAACGCGATGGCGATTGATCTGACCGTGAACGGAGTGAAGCATTCCGTCGATGTGGCGCCCGATACTCCGC
This sequence comes from Alphaproteobacteria bacterium, assembly GCA_028869355.1. GTDB lineage: Bacteria > Pseudomonadota > Alphaproteobacteria > Micropepsales > Micropepsaceae > CAIYRG01. The sequence goes on from JAGWSK010000448.1 coordinate 968, forward strand.
TGCTGTGGGTGATCCGCGAGCAGCTTCGGCTGACCGGCACGAAATTTTCCTGCGGCATCGCCCAGTGCGGCGCCTGCACGGTGCATATCGACGATCGTCCGGTTCGCTCCTGCAGCATCCCGGTCTCGTCCGCAGCGGGCAGGAACATCACCACCATCGAAGGGTTGTCGCCCGATACCACGCATCCGGTGCAGCTTGCGTGGATCGAGCATGATGTCCCGCAATGCGGCTATTGCCAATCGGGTATGATCATGGCGGTCGCGGCATTGCTGAAGCGCCATCCCAAACCGACGGATGCCGATATCGATGCCGAGGTGACCAACGCCTGCCGTTGCAGCACCTATCACCGCATCCGGCAGGCGATTCACACTGCGGCCGGGAACCTGTCCTCGCAAGTGGGGAAACTCTGATGGCCGATAACGCCTCCACCCAACTCGACCGGCGCGACTTTCTCACCACGGCTGCTGCCGCAACCGGCGCTCTTGTCGTCGGCTTCTGGATGCCGCCGCGCGCGAATGCGCAAATCATCCACCCGGAAGGCGCCGCGTGGGCGGTCGATCCCGGAATCCCGGAAGTCAACGCCTGGGTCGTGGTCGCGCCCGACGACACCGTGACCATTCGTATCGGACAGACCGAGCTCGGCCAGGGTGTCTGGACTTCCAATGCGATGATGGTGGCCGAGGAACTGCAATGCGACTGGGGCAAAGTCCGGCCGCAATATGCCTCCGCCAATCGCGACGCCCGCGAAATGGCGCCGGACTGGACGCTGAAAGTGCCGGGCCGCGGGGCTCAGGATCCTTATAGCGGCGGCGTGCCCGAATTCGGCGAGCGCAAGCCGGATGGGGTCAACGGCATTCCGGACACCCTCTACCGCCGTATGCGGACGAATGGCGTGGGATCGGTCCGGGACGGCCGCTATTATCTGCAGCTTGCCGGCGCGGAAGCGCGCGAGCGGCTGCTATTGGCTGCTGCCAAAACCTGGAACGTGCCGGTTGAACAAGTCAGTTCGGCGAATAGCGTGATCACGCATGGTCCAACCGGGCGCACCACCACCTATGGCAAGGTGGCCGCACTTGCTGCCCAGACTCCTCATCCTCATCCGGAAGCGATCCGCATCAAGCCGCCGATGGAATGGAAGCTCATGGGGACGGAGCAGAAGAATCTCGATGTCCCGCTGAAAGTCGCCGGCAAAGCCGAGTATGGAATCGATATTTTCCTGCCGGGCATGAAATGGGCTGCGGTCAGGTCGTGTCCGGTCTATGGCGGTAACGTGAAAAGCTATGACTTCGACCGGATTCGCCACGAGCCGGGCGTGATTTCCGCCATCCAGTTCCCGATCCCCGACCCATCATTGATTCGCGGTCACGTCTTCGGTGGCGGCGTTGCCGTGGTTGGCGAGACCTGGCATCAGGCGCGGACTGCACTCGACAAAATGCCGATCGAATGGGATGTGCCGCCTGAATACGCGGCACGCAACACGGCCAATATCCGCGCCGACCTGCTCGCCTCGCTCGACGAAGCCGGCAAAGTGGAAGTCAATCTCGGCGACTGCGACACAGCGTTTCGGAATGCCGCGAAAATCGTCGAAGCAACTTACAGCGTGCCTTATCTCCCGCGCGCCCGAATGGAGCCGGGAAACGCGACCGTGCTTGTCACCGACAACCGGGTGGACATCTGGCTCGGCGACCAGAGTCCGCAGGAGACGCGCCGCTCCGGCTCCCGCATCACGGGAATTCCCGAAACCAATGTGTATGTCCATCTGTGCCATCTCGGTGGCGGATACGGCCGCAACGGCAATGGACCGCAGGCTGAACAGGCGATCTACATTGCCAACAAGAATCGCGGCACGCCGATTCACATGCTGTGGACACGCGAGGAAGACTTCGTCGGCACGACCTTCCGGTCGATTGGTGTCGCCCGCTTGCGTGCGGCGCTCGACCGCGACGGCTGGCCCATCGCGATGGAGGTCCGTACCGCAACCGATGTCCTGGCTCCCGGCCAGACCACCGGCTTTGATGTCGCCCCGCGCTATTTTGCGCCCAATTACCGCTTCTCAACCCACAGCCGGAAATTCCACATTCCGGTCGGCACGCGCCGCGGCGTCGGCGCGCCGGCGCAGACTTACTATCGCGAAACTTTCATGGACGAGCTGGCCCATGCCGCAGGCAAGGACCCGTATCTCTACCGCCGCGAGCTGATCGCACGCACCAATCTTCCGTACAAAGCCGATATGATCAAGGCGCTGGATATGGCCGCCGAAATGTCGGGCTGGGGCAAGCCGCTGCCGAAAGGCATGGCGCGTGGCATCGCGCTGGAAGAACACGGAACCCAGGGTGATGGCATGGCGACCATCAGCGCCATGGTGCACACGGTTTCCATCAGCCGGGACGGCAAGGTCCGTGTCGAACGCGTCGACGTCGCGCATGAGGAAGGATTCCGCCTGGTCAATCCGCTGTCGGTCAGAAAGCAGATCGAGGGCCAGATCGTGTGGTTCTTCAACGACGCGATGTACCAGGAATGTACGGTCGAAGAAGGCCGCATTGCGCAGCACAATTTCGACCAGTTCATCCTGTCGCGCATCCGGGAAACGCCACCCGAGATCAATATCCGGTTCTTCAATACCGGACACTGGATGGACGGCATGGGACATGACCGTGGCACCTCGATCCAGTCTGCGATTGGCGACGCCATTTTCCAGATCACCGGCAAGCGTTATCGCGATTTGCCATTCCGCAATCACGACCTCACCTGGAGCTAATCCCCGAGGAGGGGCCAATGACCAGAACGAGTGACAGACGTGAATTTGTCCAGACGGCAGGCTTGGCGGCATCCGCACTGTTGGTATCTGCGGGAGGGACCTCTGCAGCCGCGCCGGAATCTCGAACGGCTGCCACGCCAAGAACGATGGGCGCACGATTCCGTGCCCTGATGAATGGCCCCGAACCGCTGATCTGCCCCGGCGCTTTCGACATTCTCTCCGCGCGTCTTTGCGCGTTTCACGGATTCAAAGCCGCCTTTGTCGGCAGCAGTGTGGCCAATCAGGCGCTTGTTGGATCGCCCGACCAGGCGATCGTCACGGTTTCCGAGATTATTGACTATGACAATGTGATCGCGTCAAACGCAGACATTCCGATTCTTGCGGACGTGGATGATTTTGGCGCCACGCCGCTGAACGTTTACCGCTTCACAAAACAGGCCGAGCGGGGCGGCATCGGTTGTGCTGCTTTCGACGACCGCATGCCGAGGAATCGCGCGACGAATTATGCGGTGCCCGGCGTAATGCCGAAGGACAGGATGATCGACAACATCCATGCCGCAGCGGATGCACGCACGGATATGGTGATTATCGCGCGGTGCCTCGCACCTGCCTCCAACGGTTCCAACGCAGAATTGTTGGACCGCGCCGCTGCCTATGCAGAAGCCGGTGCCGATGCGGTATGGATCGGATTACGCACACCGCAGGATTACGTGAAGGCGGCCGATCTGATCAAAAAGCCGATCATGGCCGGTGTCGGCAACGCAAATATTGCGGCGACCGCAGATGCCATGAGGGCCGCCCGCATTACCGTGGGCCAGGCCGTCACAATGGTGAATTTCGCTTTGGGCGCGGTGGACAGGGCGCTCGCGGAATTGCAGAGCACGGGCAAGCTGACGGAGGCGCGAAGAAATGCGCTTAACCCGCAGACCTCGGAAAAGATTGAGCAGGTGGCAGAACTCAACGCCCGCTCCCGCAAATACAATTTGCCCGCGGGCTCACCGGCGGAACGCTGAACAAGGAGTTTCCATCATGAATCACCGCAATTGCGCGTTCACTTTCGCCATCATCGCCGGATTGACGGGCTTTGGCGTGCTCGCCCAGGCGCAGGCGCCCAATCCCCCGCTGACCGTGAAGAAGGTGAAGAACAACATCTATTTCGTCGAGGGCGGTGGCGGAAATTCCGGGGTCATCATCGGCCAGAACGGCGTGATCGTCATCGACACCAAAACGACCGCGGCGGCGGGCAAGGGCATCGTCGATGCGGTCGCAAAACTCACCAATAAGCCGATCACGACGGTCATCCTGACCCACAGTGACGCCGACCACGTCAACGGCCTGGTCTCATTTCCGAAGGGCGTGACCATCATTGCAGATCAGAACGACCGCAAGGAAATGGAAGCGGCGCTCGCCGCCGGCGCGCGTGGCGCGCCGCCAAGCGAATTTCTGCCCAACAAGATCGTCACCGAGGCACGCGAAAACGACACAATTGACGGCGTGAAACTGACGCTGATCCATGTCGCGCCGGCGCATACCAGCGGTGATTTGGCCATCTACCTCCCCGATGAAAAACTGGTCTTCAGCGGCGATCTGATCGGCGGCAACGATCCACTGATCCATCGGCAAAAGAATGGCACCTCGGAGGGATGGATTGAATTCGTTTCGGCGCTGGTCCAGCTCGACGCCAACACTTACGTGCTCGGCCATGCCGATCCAGAGACCAGGGCCCCGGTCGAAGCCCACCTCAAGCATGCGGAAGAAAAGCGGGCCAAAATTGCGGCCATGGTGAAGGACGGCAAGTCACTTGAAGAAATCAAGGCGGCGTTCGGGGAAACCGTTCAGCCGGGCGCCAACGCACCGCGCTTCCCAAGCTTCACGGAAACGACCTATCAGGAATTGACCAAAAAATAGAATGCAATCTAACCAAAACTAAACATCTCACGCGGAGCCGCGGAGCGCGGCTTCTGGGCCCCACGCGCGTAAAGAAAATCGCGACGCGATTTTCAGCGCGTGGGATGCCGCCGAGACGCCAAAGTCACGGTGCTTGATAGCATTGCAGGTCGGCCGCAACGGTGAGCGG
>JAGWSK010000449.1 GCA_028869355.1 Alphaproteobacteria bacterium
CCGTTTCGACCGCAACGCCGCCGTGCTGATCAACAACCAGAATGAGCCGATCGGGACGCGCATATTCGGGCCCGTCACGCGCGAACTCAGGGCGAAGAATCACATGAAGATCATCTCGCTCGCGCCGGAGGTCCTTTGATGCCAGCGAAGATAAAGAAGGGCGATCGCGTCGTGGTTACGGCGGGGCGCGACAAGGGCAAATCGGGCCAGGTGCTGCGCGTCTATCCGGCGGAGGACCGCGTGCTCATTTCGGGAGTCAATATGGTCCGGCGGCACCAGCGCCAGACCCAACGCCAGCAGGGCGGGATTATGTCCAAAGAGGCGCCGGTGCATCTGTCCAAAGTTGCGCATGCCGATCCGAAAGGCGGGGAGCCGACTCGCATCGGTTTCAAACGCCTCGAAGATGGCCGTCTGGTGCGGTTCGCGAAAAAGTCCGGAGAGGTAATCGATGTCTGACGCAGGCGAAGCGAAACCGGGCAAAAAGCCAAAGGCAGCCAAACCGGCGGATGCCGGCAAGGAAGCAAAGCCCGCCAAGGCCGAAGCGGGCGCAGGAAAGCAGGCAAAGCCGGCGAAGAAAAAAGGTGATGACGCGAAAGCGGCGGCGCCGCCGATGGAAGCCGAGCGCGATGCGAGTTATGTGCCGCGCTTCAAAAAGCATTATCTCGATGTCGTGCGGCCGCAGCTGATGGAGAAATTCGGTTACAAGAACCGGCTTCAGGTGCCGCGGATCGAGAAGATCGTGCTGAATATCGGCGCCGGCGAAGGCGCGTCGGATCAGAAGAAGATTCAAAGCGCGCAAAATGATCTCACCGCAATCGCCGGACAGAAGGCGGTGATCACGCGCGCCAAGAAGGCCATTTCCGCCTTCAAGATTACGGCCGGGCGCCCGGTTGGCGTCAAAGTGACTCTGCGCAAGGACCGGATGTACGAATTTCTCGACCGCCTGATCACGGTAGCGTTGCCGCGCGTGCGCGATTTTCGCGGCGTCTCCGGCAAAAGCTTCGACGGCCGCGGGAATTACGCGATGGGCCTCAAGGAGCACATCGTCTTTGTCGAGATCGACTACGACAAGACCGAAACGGTTTGGGGCATGGATATTATCATTCAGACATCCGCACGTAACGATGCCGAAGCCAGGGCACTTCTCGCCGGGTTTCGCATGCCATTCATGAATTGAATTCCGGGAGCGCGAAAACGCATGGCGAAACTGAGCCAGATCAACCGTAACAAGAAGCGCGAGCGAATGGCGGCGCGTTACGCCGGCAAGCGGGCGGCACTCAAGGCGCGGGCCAAGGATCAGACCGTGGCACCCGAAGAGCGCTTTGCCGCCCGCCTGAAGCTGGCGAAATTGCCGCGCAATTCGGCGCCGACCCGGCAGCACAATCGCTGCGATCTGTCCGGGCGCTCCAAAGGCTTCTATCGCAAATTAAAGGTGTCGCGCATTGCGCTTCGCGACCTGGCGAATTTCGGACAGGTTCCTGGCATGACCAAGGCCAGCTGGTAAGGGAGTACACGATGGCGATCAATGACCCTATCGGCGATCTGTTGGCAAGAATCCGGAACGGACAACTGCGTGGTCTTGCCAAAGTGAGTTCTCCCGCGTCGAAATTGCGTGCGCGCCTGCTCGACGTGCTCAAGGAAGAGGGGTTCATCCGCGACTATTCGCAAGTCCAGATGAAAGGCCGCGCGGCGCAATTCGAAATTGAACTCAAGTATCACGAGGGGCGCCCGGTGATCCGCGAACTCACCCGAATCTCGACCCCGGGACGCAGAGTGTATAATTCCGTCAGCGAGCTGAAACCTCACCGGGGCGGATTGGGAATTTCGATTCTTTCGACGCCCCAGGGGGTCATGTCGGACTCCGATGCGCGGGCCAAGAATGTCGGCGGAGAAGTGCTCTGCCGGGTCTTCTGACCTGCAGATGGAGACAAACTGATGTCGCGTATCGGCAAAAAACCGGTTCCCCTGCCCAAGGGCGTAACCGCAAAACTCGAAGCCGGGACCGTGTCCGTCAAAGGACCCAAGGGCGAGCTGAAACTCCGCCTGGTGCCGGAAGTCGAAGCTGCCGTGAATGACGCTGCCGTTGCCATTACGCCGCGCGAAGAATCCGATCGCGCCCGGGCAATGTGGGGTATGCAGCGCACGCTGTTGAACAATATCGTGCGCGGCGTCACTGAGGGTTTCACCGAAAAACTGGAGATCTCCGGCGTCGGCTATCGCGCCGCCGTGCAGGGAAAGAATCTGCAATTGCAGCTCGGCTTTTCGCATGACGTGCTGCATCCGATTCCGGCCGGCATTCAGATCGTGTGCGAAAAACCGACCGCGATCACGATCACCGGTATCGACAAGCAATTGGTGGGACAGGTGGCCTCGGAAATCCGCAGCTATCGCAAACCTGAACCCTATAAGGGCAAAGGCGTGCGCTACGCGGGCGAGCGAATCCGCCGCAAGGAAGGCAAGAAGAAGTAACGGGAAACAGCCATGGCGAACCGAAAAGAACTGTTTGAGCGCCGCCGCCGCCGGGTACGCTTTCACATCGGGCAGGTCAGCGCGGGACGCCCGCGGCTGTCCGTGTTCCGGTCGGGCAAACATATTTATGCCCAACTGATCGACGACACGGCGCAGCAGACTATCGCGGCGGCCAGCTCGGTCGAACAGGCGAAGAATGGTGGCGCGAAAACCTACAATGTCGCCGCAGCCGCCGAGGTGGGCAAACTCATTGCCCAACGCGCGGTGGAGAAAGGCGTCAAGCGAGTGGTCTTCGACCGTGGCGGCTATCTCTATCATGGGCGCGTGAAGGCGCTTGCAGACGCGGCCCGCCAGGCCGGGCTCGAATTCTGACAGAAAGGAAAATCCGTGGCACGTGAACCCCGCGAGCGTGACGACAAGGATCGCGACAGCGATTTCATCGATAAGCTCGTGCACATCAATCGCGTCGCGAAAGTGGTTAAAGGCGGCCGGCGGTTCGGCTTCGCAGCACTGGTCGTCGTGGGCGATCAGCGCGGCCGGGTCGGATTCGGCCACGGCAAGGCGCGTGAAGTTCCGGAAGCCATTCGCAAGGCAACCGATGCCGCCAAGCGTGCCATGCTGCGTGTGCCGCTGAAAGACGGCCGCACGCTGCACCATGAAAGTGTCGGCCGCCACGGCGCGGGCAAAGTGGTCGTGCGCCCAGCCGATCAGGGGACCGGCATCATTGCCGGCGGTCCAATGCGCGCGGTGTTCGAGAGCCTCGGCGTCGGCGATGTCGTGGCCAAGAGCCTCGGAACATCCAACCCGTACAACATGGTTCGTGCGACTTTCGATGCGCTCAAGCAGCAGCAGAGCCCGCGTCACATCGCGCAGCGGCGCGGCAAGAGCGTGCAGGAAATCGTCCAGAAGCGCGGCACAGCGGTGAAGGAAAAGGCCGAGGCCGCAGCAGGGGCATAAGTCATGGCACAGGCGGGAAAGAAAATCACGGTCCGGCAAGTCAGAAGTCAGGCGCGCCGGCCCTATCATCAGGACGCAACTTTGCGCGGACTCGGACTGGGCAAAATCGGCCGCAGCAAACAGCTTGAGGACACCCCCTCAGTGCGGGGCATGATCCGCAAGGTGGCCCACCTTGTCGAAGTGGAAGAATAGTCATGAAACTGAATGAGCTGCACGACAACAGTGGTGCCCGAACCGGGCGGACCCGGGTGGGGCGCGGTTCCTCGTCCGGACTTGGCAAGACCTGCGGCCGTGGCGTCAAGGGCGCAAAGGCGCGCGCCGGCGTGTCTATCCACGGTTTTGAAGGCGGCCAGATGCCGCTCTATATGCGGCTGCCCAAGCGCGGGTTTTACAACCACTTTGCGCGTGATTTCGCGCCAATC